>NZ_CP102265.1:67500-260000 GCF_025147765.1 Blautia obeum ATCC 29174 | reverse complement strand
CTGACTTTCGCAAATGGTATCCAGCCGATGTCCTCCGGATTTTTTACTTCTATAGGAAAGGCTGGCCTCGGTATCATCATGTCTCTCACCAGACAGGTGATCTTCCTGCTTCCATTGATCATTATCTTTCCTATGTTTATGGGAATTGATGGCGTTATGTATGCAGGACCGATTGCCGACGCAGCTGCATTTGTACTGGCGGTTGTTTTTGCCCGCAGAGAACTTGGAAAAATGAAAAAAGCATAACTTTCCATATTTCAAAAGAACAACAAAAGCTGTATTTCAGGTTTTCGCCTGCTAATACAGCTTTGGCTTTAAAAATCTATTATTCACAGATATATTCTTCTATTTCTGTTACTCGGTTCCCCTTCTGTTCCTTCCATATCATAAGATACAGTTTATAATTCAAAGAATCACGCGCAATCGTAAAAGGTTCTTCTCTCAGAAGATCTGCACGAATTCCCTGGCTCTTCAACTCCCTCTGACGCTGTTTTGCTCTTTCCAATGCTTGCTGATACTTCCGTTCCATATCATCTCCAAAAAATCTTCTTGGATAATCTGCCGTTGCCTGCTGCAGTCTCTCTGACAACAGATCTACAATTCTGCTGTGCTTCGTCTGATGCAGCATAACTGCAAGTCTCTTCGCCCAGAATTTCGCAGGATGCTTTCTATAGAATTCTAACATTTTCAGTAAAGAAGTATCCTCACATTCCGCTGCCAGTTCTTTCATATAAACAATTGCTTTTTCAGAAGGTATCCAGGGATTTTCTCTGGGCACGATATATTTCTCCGGTACTGCCGGATAGCAGCAATAATTTAATGGTGGAAATTCTACAAGTGCCGCCAGTTTTATTTCTTCTTCCGTGCAATATGCCTCACCAAGATAATCATATTTATCCCTGAGAATCGCAAGGCGATACTCCAATTGTCGCAAATATTCATAGTCTTTTACCCAGAAATGACCAGTATATGCATATTCATACAGATGGACTTCCAATTCCAGATCCTCAAAAAACAATGTCAGCACTGTATCATCCTGTTTTATGACAAGTACAAATCTGCCATCCTGCCTGGCCATGGATGCCTGCAGTTCTCCCTGATAATCGCTGTGATATTCCCCCGTCATACGAACATTTCGAAAAACCAGAAAGCTCTCGACCGCATCATTCATCAGATATACCAATGGAATATCCATGCTGGCTGATCCCTTATCCGATATTCTTCCCGATTCTGTCCGCATCTTCTCCGGAATGAGCAGTTCAAATTGATCCTGTTCCAGCAACTGTGCCAGTTTTTCCAAAGTTTCTTCTGTCATTTTTCTCCTAACATTCTCTAATACTTCTATTCCCTGCTTTTATATTTTACCAAAAATCAGCTGATCTGCCATTTCACATGGCTTCCATTCTCATCTTTGTTTACGAGCAACTGATCTTCAATCTCCTGCTTCAGTTCTGACACATGAGAAATAATTCCAATCAGTCTGGAACCTTCTGCCATTTCCTGCAACACACGAACCGCCTGATTGCGTGAATGTTCGTCCAGTGAACCAAAGCCCTCATCAATAAACATCATGTCCAGGTTGATTGCAGCTGAACTCTGCTGAATCTGATCCGCCATTCCAAGCGCAAGCGACAATGCCGCCATAAAGGATTCTCCACCGGAAAGAGTACGAACCTCCCGTTCTTTTCCTGTCACAGTAGAATAAACCATCAAATCAAGCCCTCTGTTCTTTCCTTCACCAGCTTTTTCCAGATCATACATCCGGAGCTCAAACTGTCCTGCAGACATTTCTTGAAAGCGTCGATTCGCCGCGTATAAAATATGTTCCAGATAATACCGCTGTACATAAGTTTCCAAATCCATACGTGAGCCACTGACGTTTCCGGAAGTCATGCGGTACAGTGTATCGATCCGCGCATGTTCTTCCACGATTGTTTTTCTCTCTTCCAGCCTTCCGGAAAGTGCGTCAAAGACCTCTCTGTCATCCCTGTTATCCATTCGCAATTGGTTATAAATCTTTTCTTTTTCCTGATATTCTGTCTCTGCAGCTTCTCTCTCTTTCTGAATTTCTTCCAGAACAGGTTTCTGCTCTTCTCCAATCGCGCTCTCTGCAGAATCTTTCTGTGCCAGCGCTACTGACTTCTTTTCATAATAAGCATTAACCGTTTTCTGAAACTCTTCTGCCGCTTCACGGCTGTACGTCTCCACAAGCTCTTTCCATTCAGATTCTGTCATCTGCTTTATTTCCATTACTTCTGTATAAGAAGTTTTTCGATCTTCCACACACTTCTTCTGTTCCGGAATCTCCTGCTGGTAACGGCTGATCAGGGTTTCTGCCTGTTTCTGCGCATTTGCGGCTTTCTTCGCTTCTGACAGAACTTTCTGATACACTTCTTCTGCCTGGTTTTTACTGCTTTCAGCCTGAATCAGTGCCGCCCTTGCCTCTTCTTCGGTCTTAAATTCAACGGACCCTTTTACATTTTCCAGCGCGGCTTCACTTCCTGCCAGTTTTTCAACAGCAGCTTTTTCTTTCTCTGTACACTCATCATAAGTGTCCTGCAACTGTTTTTTCTGCTTTTCCATATTTTGAAGTGCTTCACGGATTTTTACCAGAAGGCGTGCACTCCTCTGTAAGTTGTTCAGTTCTTCTGCCAGCTCCTGCTTCCAGTTTTCCAGAGCATTGCTCATTTCCGTCACACTTGACTGCTCTGTTATAGAAGAAACACTTCTATGCAAACGTTCCTGGAGCTTTTGTACACTGGCAATATAAGTATCTTTTCGTGTATCGTATTCTGATCTGGCCGCCGCTGCATCCCCAGCAGCTTTTTCCTGATCTTTACGCAGTTTATCCACATTTGTCTGCATATTTTGCAGTTTTTCTTCGGAGATATCCACAGATTCCACATCTTTTTTCGCCGGGTGTGGATGTTCTATGGAACCACACACCGGACAGGGTTTTCCCGGTTCCAGTTCTGCTGCAAGAAAGCCGGCCTGTGCGTTTAGAAAATACAGTCTCACTTCTTCATATTCTGTATTTACCGCGTTATATTTTTCAGTTATTTTTGCATAATTTTCTCTTGTTTTAATCGCATTTTTACGGCATTGTTCTGCCTGATTTCCCAGTACCCTAACGTCTTTAATCTCCTGCAAAACAGCATCTGCTTCCTGCTTTTTATTCTCTGCGAGTACCAGCTTCTTATCCACTTCAGCCAGCTCTTCGCTCTGTTTTTTCCACTGTATTTCTTTCTGTTCCAAAGTCTCCTGCTGCTTACGTACTTTCTGTGTGTTTTCTGATGCCAAAGCACAGTTTTTCCTGTCTGCTTCTGCCTGCACACGCAGGCTCTTTATCTGATTCAAAAGCTCCAGTGCCTTCTGCACTTTTTCTGCAATTTTGCTGTAACTCTGCAATTCCTGATCACGAATCAGCTTTTTCTGCTCCTCTGCTTTTTCCGCTGTTTTCCGCGTTTCTTCCAATATTGGCAACTGTTTTTCCTGAGTCTTTAATGATTGTTCCAGTTCTGCCAGCCGTCTCTCCGCATCATTTAAGAGAACACCGGTCTCTCTGATCTCATACGCATTTCTGATACGACTGATTAGGGCTGTTGTTTCCACTATTTTTGATTCATCATCTGCACATTCCTGCAGTTTCTGCTCTGCATCTTCCAGCTGTATAAACCATTTCAGAACCTCTTCTGCTCTCGTATATTCCTCTCTTTTTTCATCCCTGCTTTTCCCTGATTTCCGATAATCTTTTTCTGCCAGATCAGTATGTTTTTCCAGCCAGTCACACAGTTTTTCCACTTCTTCCAGAAAGTCAGTAAGGCGTGTCATCTCACCATCTTCCAGTTGTTTTTTCAACTGTTTCAGAGTCTCTGATTCATATGTTTCAGGTATACGGATCCTGCTCACTTCTCCCTGACATTGTGTTTTCAGAACTGCGATTTCTTTCTCTTTTGCGCGCTTTCGATTCCCCAGTTCTGTCACAATATCCTGATACATTTCTGTATTAAAAAGCTTTCGAAAAATCACTTTTTTGTCATCTGATTTTGCACGGAGGAGATCCATAAATTCTCCCTGCGCAATCATAGCAACCTGCATAAACTGACTCTTTGTCAGGCCTACGATCTCCTGCAGTTTACGATCCGTTTCTTTTGATGGATATTCCATTCCATCCGGCATGATCAGACTTACCGAACCTGTATTTTCTTTTGGTTTACCCTTGTTTGCACCTCTTGTGATCGTTTTGAGATGTCTCGGAACACGGCGCACTGTATAGATTTCCCGTTTTTCATCACGGCCCTCCGAAAAGACAAGTTCGACATACGGTTCTGAATCAAAATCCACATACTGGCTCTGCAGAACTACGCCTTCTTTTTTGTTTAAAGAAGAGCTGGCTTCTCCATATAAAGCAAAAACGATCGCATCAAAGATCGTCGTTTTTCCCGCTCCGGTATCCCCGGTTATAAGAAAAAGATTCTGATTTACTTTCTCAAAATCAATTGTAGTTTCTTTACCATATGAGCCAAATGCCTGCATTTTTAAACGTAAAGGTTTCATTTATTTCACCCCCTGAACCGTATGTAGTACATCCTGCAAAATCATCTTTTCTTCTTCGTCCAGATCTTTCAGGAAAGAGCAGCACAGCTCATACGGATCCAGCAATTCTTCTGTCTGTAACGTTCTGGTATAATCCGTTTTCCGCTGATTTTCCCTCCGGATCTCCAGCAGATTCGGAAATGCCAGACGGATACGTTCCTGCATATCGATCACATCCAGATCCACCTTATCTGTCAGGATCACAGTCACATAATCCTTACAGGATTCTTTCAAAACCTCCTCCAGAGTTCCTTTTACAACCTTCACCTGTCGCAACGGTTCAAGCGGTAAAATTGTTGTTTTTATCTCTCCTTTTACACCCATTTCTACCATAATAATGCCTTTTTGCTGCTGTGCTTCACTCACAGAGCAGGCAAGCGGAGTTCCGCAATAACGGTATAATTCACTGCCAACTTTCATTGGTTTATGGATATGTCCAAGAGCCACATAATCAAATTTTTCCAACACGTCTGCTGATACTTCATCGATATTTCCGACCGTACGCATCTCGGAATCCATACGTTCCACATCCTCTGCATTCTTACCGGAAGGAAGATAAAACTGGTGGCTGACAAGTACATTTCTCTCGTCTGAATTAATTTTTTCACGTCCGATCAGACGATGAAGTGTTTCATTATAAGAAAGATTGTTTCCATTCTCATCCACTCCCACAACCTGTTTCACCATGGATGGTTTCACAAACGGAAGGAGGTAAAAATTCACCTCTCCGTATGCATCATTCAGTGTTACTTTTTCGATATATTCTGACTCTGTACGCGGCGGCTGTCCCACCATATAGATGTTCTGCCCGGAAAGGACTTTGCGGAAACAGTTGACTCTCGGAGCACTGTCGTGGTTTCCGCTGATCATCATAATAACCGCATCCGGCACTGCTTCGGTGAGTCCGACCAGAAAATGGTCAAAAACCTCCACCGCCTCCGCTGACGGAACTGCCTTATCGTAAATGTCACCCGCAATTACCACCGCATCCGGCCGTTTCCTGCGTGCCAGTTCTGTAATTTCATCCAATATATATTCCTGATCTTCGCGGAGGTCCCGGTTCATCAGTTTTAATCCTATATGTAGATCTGATAAGTGAAAAAATTTCATACACAGCTCCTTTTCAGTCAGTCTTTTTGCCTCTACGTATATCATAACATTTCGATTGTTTGACTGCATCTTTTTCTTTTGAAGAATTAAACTTAAAGCACAGCCTTTGAATAAAATTTCATTGGTTTTGCTTTAATGCAAATTATTTTTTCTTTCTGATTTGTTTTTTTGCCTCTTTTTCAAGATTATAAACTCCTGTAATATTTTTCTGAGTTTTCCTCTTCATTGCACCATGAGGAGTGGTTGTTGCAATTTCTGCAACAACCACTTTCTCACCTAATTCTCCTTCTGTAAAAATGCATCCTGTACAATAACCTCTTTTACAATATTAGTCATTATTTTAGTATTGATCCAGCATTTTGTCCAATACTGCCGACATAAGAAAAAAGTTCCTTTTTTTAACTGTAAACTTTTCTTTGTCCTCACAAAATTATATAATAGAAGTGAGCATTTATTATTTCGGGCGGTTTTACTTATGAATTCAGGTGTTACAGATACTGAAACAATAAGACCTGAGAATCGGGAGGAGTTGATCTTATGTCGAATATAGAAGCTGTTGGAGGTGCACGATCATGAGTGAGTATACCATCCTGCCGCTGATCAATGCATCATTTCAGCCGGGTGAGGCGAAAAGGACGGTAGCCGGTTTTGAAGACAGGGATTTTCAGAAAATTGCACGTGCTGAATATTATTATTTTACCGGGCAGGCGGAGAAATGCAGCCATATAGCAGAACGTTACCTGATGAGCCATAATATAAAGCTTAAGATGTCTTCCTGCCTGTTATATGTATATTCGAATCTGACACTTGGCAGAGCCGTGGCATCCAGAAAAGGGATATGGGAGATTCGGGAATGTCTTGAAAAAGAAATGAAATATTCTTCGTCTGCGGAGGATAAAGCAATTAGTGTATTTGCAGGATATATGTCTTCCGTACTTTTGCATCTTCCGGTAGATGAACTTCCGGATGTGGAATTTTATGCAGCTGCACTGCCTCCTGGAATTAAGATGTTTTCTGCCTATGTGATAGCTCATATGGCGTATTTGAAAGGGGAGTACGGCAGAGCGCTTGGAATTTGTGAGGCAGCATTCATGTTCAGGGACGGCACCTATCCGATTAGTATGATTTATCTGTATTGCATGATGGCAATGTGCCAGATGAATCTGAAACATCAGCAGAAAGCAAAAGACGCATTGATGCTGGCATGGAATATGGCGAAAGAAGACGAATTCCTGGAACCCTTTATTGAACATCATGGTTTGCTGCAGGGACTTCTGGAGTCATGTATCCGTAAGGAAGATTCAAAACTATATAACAAATTATCGGATAAGGTTATCAGTTTTAGCAGAGGATGGATGGCAATCCACAATCCAATGTCAGAGAATTTCGTAACAGATGCATTATCCACGGTAGAATTCTCGATTGCCATGCTGGCAAGCCGTGACTGGAATAACCAGGAAATTGCAGATTATCTGGGATTTTCACCTAATACGGTTAAAACTTATCTGAGCAGGATTTATGTGAAGCTGAATATAAAAAAGAGGGATGAACTGAAAAAGTATATGCTGAAATAGCAAAATATACTTTTTCGAGGTGAAACGGAGATTACACGGAAGCAGTCAACATGATAAAATCTTTATATACAGAAATTACCAGCAAAATTCGATGTTTATTGGGAGGAAACTATATGAAAAAAAGATTTTTGAGCGTCCTGCTTACGCTGTTCATGGTTCTAATGATGCTGCCAACAACGGCATATGCAGATACAGCCTACTGCGATATTTGTGGTAAAGAGGTAGATATAGACTATAGTAACTATGAATATTTAAACGCGCAATTTCATCAGAGGTCTGGTTATTGCCAAGAATGTGGTTCTTTTGTTGCGAAGCCACGCTCTGAGCATAATTGGAGTGGAACGGCAACTTGCACAAGCGGACAGACTTGCACAGTTTGCGGTGGGACATCCAATCCACGTGGACATGCTTACGAAAGCACCGTGACTATCGAACCTACCTGCACTACAGACGGCGTTCGTACCTATGTCTGCAAGAATGACAGCAGTCACACCTACACCGAGCCGATCCCTGCTACAGAACACAACTACGAAAGTTCTGTGACGACAGCGGCCGCCTGCACTACAGACGGCGTTCGTACCTATGTCTGCAAGAATGACAGCAGTCACACCTACACAGAGCCGATCCCTGCTGCAGGTCATAATCTTGAAAAGGCAGAAAAGAAAGATGCCGGCTGCACGGAAGCTGGATATGAAGCCTACTGGAGATGCCAGACTTGCAAAAAGCTTTTCTCAGACGAAGCTGGGACTGTGGAAATCATCAATCCAATAGAGATCAAAGCGACAGGTCATGATCTGAAAGCAGTCAAGAGAAAAGAAGCCGGCTGCACCAAAGATGGATATGAAGCCTACTGGAGATGCCAGACTTGCAAAAAGCTTTTCTCAGACGAAGCTGGGACTGTGGAAATCATCAATCCAATAGAGATCAAAGCGACAGGTCATGATCTGAAAGCAGTCAAGAGAAAAGAAGCCGGCTGCACCAAAGATGGATATGAAGCCTACTGGAGATGCCAGACTTGCAAAAAGCTTTTCTCAGACGAAGCTGGGACTGTGGAAATCATCAATCCAATAGAGATCAAAGCGACAGGTCATGATCTGAAAGCAGTCAAGAGAAAAGAAGCCGGCTGCACAGAAGATGGACACGAAACATACTGGAGATGCCAGACCTGCAAAAAGCTTTTCTCAGACGCAGCAGGAACCGTGGAAATCAGCAATCCGACAGCGATTAAAGCAACTGGTCACAATCTTGAAAAGGTAGAAAAGAAAGACGCCGGCTGCACAGAAGATGGACACGAAACATACTGGAAGTGTAACACCTGCAAAAAGCTTTTCTCAGACGCAGCAGGAACCGTGGAAATCAGCAATCCGACAGCGATTAAAGCAACTGGTCATAATCTTGAAAAGGTAGAAAAGAAAGACGCCGGCTGCGCAGAAGATGGACACGAAACATACTGGAGATGCCAGACCTGCAAAAAGCTTTTCTCAGACGCAGCAGGAACCGTGGAAATCAGCAATCCGACAGCGATTAAAGCAACCGGTCATAATCTTGAAAAGGTAGAAAAGAAAGACGCCGGCTGCACAGAAGATGGACACGAAACATACTGGAAGTGTAACACCTGCAAAAAGCTTTTCTCAGACGAAGCAGGAACCGTGGAAATCAGCAATCCGACAGCGATTAAAGCAACTGGCCATAATCTGAAAAAGGTAGAGAAGAAGGATGCTACTGCTACAGAGGAAGGAAACAGCACATACTGGTTCTGCGATAAATGTAATAAGTATTTTAGTGATGCAAAAGCAGAAACTGAAATAAAAAAGGAAGACACAGTGCTTGCAAAACTTTCTACAGTAAACAAAAAGGAAACAGAGGCATCTTCAGCAAAGACAGCTAACGCAACAAAGGTGACCAGTACAACGGATAAAACAACGAAGTCCTCTCCAAAAACTGGTGACAGTACAGATGTGCAGTTATATGTGATTCTTATGCTCGTTTCAATAGGTGCTGCTGCAGGAGCTGGCGCTAAGAGAAAGCTTAAGACCCAGCGGTAATGACTATAAAGAATTAAATTTAAAATAACTTCTATATAACGAAGGGGCTGTTCTCGACAGCCCCTTCGTTTTTGTTTTATTTACTTTTCTTCAGAATCCTTGTCTGCAACGGAGCCATGACTTCACTCTCTGTTCCATAAAGCAATTCATACTCTGCCGGAACCGGAACAGCCTGTGGCTTACGCGCATAGTTCTGGATGAAGAGATATTCGGTATCCTCGTTTTCTCTTACTGTTACAGAAACTCCTTCCGGAATAATCTCTATTGGAGATTTCAGACCTGCTTCTGCTGCTACTCTGCCATAGAAATCCTGGTAGAATCCAAGCTCCATGTCCGCGCATACATAATATACATGGCCTTTGCCAAATGCCTTGTGTGTCAGCACCGGATATCCCTGATAGAAGTCTTCGCCATAACGCATCAGCACTTCTGCATCCGAAACCTTGACCAGTTCGCAAAGGTTTTTGCAAGTATATACATTGCTGATTCCAAGATGACTTCCCGCCTCCGGGATCGCATGATTTTCTTCCCAGTCATAGAGCGCATCTGTCTCTGTGCTGCGGAGTCCCGCCACATCCATAAGCCCATATGGAGTTCCGCCAAGGAAGCATCTGTCAGTACCATCAACCAGTCCTGACCAGTAAGAAAGCACCAGAGTTCCACCGTTTTCCACATAAGCACGAAGCTTTTCTTCGTATCCATCTTTGAACATATATGCCATCGGAGCCGCCAGAACTTTATAATCGGAAAGGGAATGTTCCATTGCGATCACATCCACATTCAGCCCCTGTTCTCTCAGAGCACGGTAGTTTTTCTGGACTGCTTCGCGGTAGTGCATATCTACATTTCGTGGTCCCTGCACATCAGCGATCGCCCAGTCGTTCTCACGGTCATAGAGAACAGCCGCCTGCGATCTCATGCTGGTTCCAACCGTCTCCTGGATCTGCTCAAGAGCCTCGCCAACCTCTGTTACTTCGCGGAAAACGCGGGTATCATCTCCGCCATAATGATCGATCACTGCACCATGGAACTTCTCCGAAGCTCCCTGGCTCTGGCGAAGCTGGAAATACAGCACGCTGTCAGAACCATGTGCTACAGCCTGGAGAGATGCAGCCAGATGCATTCCCGGTTTTTTAAGTTTGTTGATCGGTTTCCAGTTCGTTGCAGACGGACAGGATTCCATAAGAAGGAATGGTTCCTTCCTGATACTGCGCATCAGATCATGCTGCATTTCCGCATCAACTGCAGTAAGATATTCTTCTTTTTTGTGCCAGCTTGGATAATTATCCCAAGATACCACGTCCAGAACATCCTTAAATTTTTTGTAATCCAGACCGTCATAATCATACATCAGATTTGCTGTTACAGGCAGTTCAGAACCACCCTCGCGGATCGCATCAACCTCATTTTTAATGAAGTCGATCGTCTGGTATGTCACAAATCTCTTCCAGTCAAGCTTCAGTGCATGAAGTTCATTTTCGCCTTTAGTTGACGGACTTTCAATCTGATCAAAGCTATTATATCTATGGCTCCAGAAAGTAGTACACCAGCGTTTATTAAGGTTCTCGATCGTGCCGTATTTTTCTTTCAGCCATTCACGGAACTTCGCCTGGCACAGCGGGCAGTGGCATTCTCCTCCAAACTCGTTAGAGATATGCCACAGCATAACTGCCGGATGTCTGCCAAATCTTTCAGCTAATTTCTTATCAATCGCATGTACTTTTTCTCTGTATACCGGAGAGGTAAAGCAGTGATTATGTCTGCCTCCGAAGAATCTTCTTGTTCTGTCCGGATCCATACGAAGAACTTCTTCGTACTTGTCTGCCATCCATTTTGGTCTTGCTCCTGACGGTGTTGCAAGAATAGTATGGATGCCCTCTTTGTAGAGATTATTGATAATTTCCTCTAACCAGTCAAAGTTATATTTTCCCTCTTCTGGTTCAAGAACTGCCCAGGAAAAAATCCCTACAGATACAGTATTGATGTGTGCTTTTTTGAAATATTCGATGTCCTTTTGGAGAATATCCGGGCGGTCAAGCCACTGCTCCGGATTGTAATCTCCACCATGAAGATAATGTCCGTATTTGATCTGTTTTGCCATTTTTTCTCCTCTTAAAGTCCTTTAAAAACAAAGGAAAATTCCATCTTTTTGTCAGTTTTCAGCAAATATTCTTCGTGTGTGCGAGCACCCCAGCTGTCATCACCACCGATTCCCATCTGGTCTTTTGCCACACGTACAACAGTGTAATGAACCTCTGGAAGTTCATATGGATGCATTGCATTTTCCATCTCATGAGGTGTGTATGGAAGTGCAGAGAACATCATCGGCCCATTGTTTTCATCCATCTCAAAGAGCATTCCTCTACCCTTGCGGTCAGTTACTTTTGCCCAGCGTACTTCTTCTTTTGCACCACATTCCTGCGGTACCATATATCTTGCGATATTGTCTGCAACTTTGTTTGCATAAATGCCAAGTTTTGCACCTTTCTTACGGTCTGCATAAGTTTCTGCCTCGCCAAGTCCATACCATTCTACACGGTCATAATCTGCGTTGAATTTGAAGATTACACCGAATTCCGGCATATCACCGAGTTCTTTAACAGGGTCATACGTAAGAGTTGTTTTCACTCTTCCATCACCGAAAACTTCATAAGAAAGCTTGCATTCGCTGGTCGGTGTAGTCGGCATGATGTAGGTATAAGCTACTTTTACAGACTTCTCATTCACTTCTACTTCTGGCATATTTGACGGGCCATACGGTCCCTTGCGGAAGTCTTTGTGACTTAAGTACATGCTGGCAAGTTTCCACTGTCCGTAGCGCATTCCCATAAGATTTCCACAGTCATTGTCGGTTGGTGCACGCCAGAAATTCGGTTTCGGGATTGCCTCGATCATCTCTTTTCCGGCATATTTATAAGATACCAGACCACCGTTTAACACAGAGAAAAGTACTTCAAAGTGTGCGCCTCTGACACCGATATTGTGTGTGCTGCGGATCACTTTTACACCTTCCGGGCAGGTCTTTTTCGGTTCTTCAACCTGGTATACATACTGTCCAAAAGCCACCTCATGTCCTGCTTCTGCCCATGCTTTATCTTCTTTCAGATGGAAGGAAACAGTCACCGTATATTCGCCTGGTTTCTCTTCTTTTGCAAGCGGAAGTACATAAGTTTCTTCGCTTAATGGAGCAACTGCAGTTGCAAGAGAAGCCTTGTGGATCACTTTGCCATTCTTTGCAACAGTTACTTTGCAATCAAAAATATCTGTGCTTACAAACAGGTTTTTGTTGATGACTTTTACGCTGTCTGCACTGACTTCTGCAGTGATATTCTGGTAGTTGAATTTGACTTCCTGCATCTTTGGAGAAGCATCTCTGTTTCCGCCATATGCGATACCATTTCCACTGAAGTTGTAATCTGTCGGACGTTCTCCGAAGTCACCGCCGTATGCCTGGAATTCTTTGCCGTAGCGGTCTTTTTTGTAGATAGACTGGTCAATATAGTCCCAGATAAATCCGCCCTGATACTTCGGTTCTGTGTCTGTCAGATCTGTATATTTGTGCATTGCACCGCAGGAATTTCCCATTGCGTGGGTATATTCACAGCAGATAAACGGCTTGGAACTGTCTTTTGCAAGGAACTCCTTGATTGCTTCTACAGACGGATACATCTGGCTTTCCATGTCGCTGGTATCGTTATATCTGCGGTCGTGGCAGAGACCTTCATAATGAACCAGACGAGTCGGATCTGCCTTATGGAAGAACTGTGACATTTCAAAAATATCCTTGCCTCCGAAGGACTCATTTCCGCAGGACCAGATCAGGATCGCAGCGTGGTTTTTGTCTCTCTGGTACATGGAATTTGCACGATCAAGCATCATATCCAGCCATTCCGGTTTGTCATGCGGCACAACATAGGTGTAATCCTTCGTAAATTCAGCAACATCCCAGGAACCATGAGATTCAAGGTTTGTCTCATCGATCATATAGATTCCGTATTCATCGCAGAGCTGATAGATCAGGGATGCATCCGGATAATGGCAGGTACGGATTGCATTGATGTTGTTCTGTTTCATGATCTTAAGGTCTTTACGAAGCTCTTCTTCGGACACGTGTCTTCCACTCACAGAGCTGAATTCATGACGGTTTACGCCCTTGAATACGATACGTTTTCCGTTCAGTGTCATGATACCGTCTTTCATCTCAAAACGACGGAATCCAACCTTCTGCGGAACTACTTCCTGAAGTTCTCCTGCCTCGTTATAAACCTCTAAAACAAGGTCATAAAGCTGCGGATCTTCTGCACTCCAGAGTACCGGATCTTCTACTTTCCAGGAATAAATTTCCTCTCCGTCGAGTGCTTTTTTATCTTCGATCACGGTCTCTCCATCTTTGGAAAGAGTGATCTTTACTGTACCTTTGCCCCAGGTATCTGTTCCGATCTCAAGTGCCGCTGTACTTAAAGTTTCGTCCGGGATTGCACGGATCTGAAGGTCATAAACATGAACCTCCGGCACGGTATAAAGATAAACATCTCTGTAGATTCCAGAGAAACGATAGAAATCCTGGTCCTCGCACCAGCTGCTTGCTGTCCATTTGAATACCTGTGCTGCGAGTTTGTTTTCACCTTCTTTTACATACTCGGTCAGTTCAAATTCTGACGGTGTAAAGGAGTCTTCACTATATCCTACAAACTGTCCGTTGAGCCATAATGCAATGCCGCTCTCTGCTCCCTGAAAAGAAATAAAGAGACGTTTTCCCTGCATTTCTTCCGGCACTTCGAAGTATTTCACATAGCTTGCAACCGGGTTAAAGTGCTCCGGAATCTCACCCGGATGAATGTCTTCGTGACCTTCCCACGGATACTGTACGTTGGCATACTGAGGTGCATCATATCCTTCCATCTGGATATGTGCCGGCACGCGGATATCATCCCAGTCCTTGCAGCAATAGTCTGCTTTTTCAAATCCCGGGATTGCACTTCCGTAGTTGCGGGCATAGTGGAATTTCCAGATTCCATTGAGATCGTAACGGAAAGACGTTGCTTTTTCCTGCGCTTCCTCTCCATCTCTGTAATATGTATGGTCAGAATGCGCATCCATTCTTCTGTCCTTAAAATACTGTGGATCCTTTACTAAAGAATAATCAAAAGTTTTCATTCTTATCCTCCTGCGTTATTATTTTTAAGCAAAAAAGGATGCCGCATAATCTGTCTGGGACATATTACGCAATATACCCACAGGCCCAAGCAGCATCCTTTTATTAAATTCATTGTTTACTTGACAGCACCGGTAATACCTTCTGCGAACTGTTTCTGCAGTACGAAGAAGACGATCATGGTCGGGATGGAACAGAACAATACGCCGCACATCAGCATACCATAGTCTGTTACATAACCTGTGATCAGGTTGGCGATCAACATTGGCATTGTCATTGCCTTATTATCTGTCATGATTACCTTCGGCCACAGGTAAGAGTTCCATGCGTTCATGAAGGTAATAACAGCTGCAGCTGCATATGTAGATTTCATTGTAGGAATGAACATCTGGAAGAAGATCCTTACTTCGCTCAGTCCATCAATACGAGCTGCTTCGATAATATCTACCGGGAATGATCTTGCGTTCTGACGGAACATCATGATCATAAATGGTGTAGAAATGATTGGAAGGATAAAACCAACTGCTGTATTCAGAAGTCCTGCTTTGGAGAACATTTTGAACAACGGAACCATGGTTGCAACCTGCGGAACCATCATTGCAAGAAGCAGCACGGAGAACAGTCTGTCTTTTCCTTTGTCATGATAAACTTCAAATCCATATCCTGCGATAGAGCAGATCAGAAGACAGATCACTGTGGTAAGGATTGCATAGAAAAACGAGTTTCCAAGTGCTCTCCACAGTGGCTGCTGAGCTGTCAGATTGTGGAAGTTTTCCATAAAATGACTTCCCGGAAGGATACGTCCACGGGATACATCTGTTGATGTATTTGTCGCAGCTGAGATCATCCAGTATAACGGGAATACAGAAATAAATGACACGATGATCAGAAAAATATAAGTAGGAATCAATCTTCTCTGAATGGCTGATTTGTTTTTCTTAGTCACGTGTATCACCTACTTTCAAGTTGATAAATGCAAGCACAGCTACCATGATGAATATGATAAATGACATCGCTGATGCATATCCAAAGTTCGGTACGTTAATAAAGCATGTGTTGTAAATATAGTGGGACATTGTGATTGTGGAGTTTGCCGGGCCACCTTTTGTCAGGTTGACAGACTCATCAAACAATTGCAGTGTACCATTGATTGACATGATGAAGGTCATGATAATTGTCGGTTTCAGAAGCGGAACAGTGATCTTCCAGAAAGTCTTCCAGCCGTTGGCACCATCGATCTTTGCTGCTTCATATACAGAATATTCAATATTCTGAAGACCAGCAAGATAGAATACCATGTTGTAGCCTGTCCATCTCCAGATCAGAGCCAGGATGATCACAATCTTGGCACTGGTGGAATTTCCCAGGAAGTTGTAGCCGGTTGATAAGATTCCAAGTTTGATCAGGATACTGTTGATCAGACCATCTGTTGCAAACATGGAACGGAAAATCAGTGAGTAGGAAACCAGGGATGTTGCACATGGAAGAAATACACATGTACGGAAAAATCCTCTGAGTTTCAGATCTTTGTTATTTAAAAGCTGTGCCAGAAGAATTGCCAGTATCAGCATGATCGGCACCTGAATGATCAGATAAAGGAACGTATTTACAATAGACTGCTGGAATACTTTGTCTGCAAGAATACGCTTGTAGTTACTGAAGATCGGATCTGCAAATCTCATGTTTGCGCCTGCTCCGGTCTGCAGTGAAATAATGAATGCACGGATCATTGGATAGAAACTCATGACTGCGATCATAATGGATGCAGGTGCAAGGAAAAGCCATCCTGCAGTTCTCTGTTTTGCAACCAGAGTCATACCTTTTTTCCTGGAATTCATATGAACTCCCCCTTTCAAAACTTGCTGCCGTTTCCGGCAACTGTAACTCTTAACATAAGACAGGGGACTGCAAGCAGTCCCCCGCGCTCACGTAAATTTTCTTATTTCAGTTTCACTTAATATCCAGAGGACTATTCAGTCATCTTGAATGCCAGTGTATCCTGTGCTTCCTGAAGAGCGTCTTCTACAGATGTACCATTTACGATATTAACAACTGCTGTGTTGACACATTCTCTTGCTTCATAGTGATACGGTGTTTTTGTGAACTCCGGAATATGAGAAGAGTATTCTACGATTGTGGAGAAGATTGGCTGTCCGTTAAAGAATTCGTTTGGCTCATTGTAAACTTCAGATTCACCAGCCGGCAGATAACAGGAGATTGCACCTGATGCCGGAAGGATTGCATCATAGAAGTCTGTGCTGGAACCAAATGTGCTTGCAAGGAAATCTTCTGCGAGCTCTACGTTCTTGCAGTTGGATGTGATATACCAGGAAGAACCACCATTGTTTGCATAGTTTGTAGCTGTATCAACGTCGTCAACCTTAGGCATTGTTGTGATTTCCCAGAGACCTTTCTGATCTTCTGTAGACATCAGAGTAGCTGTGATCCAGTTACCATTTACGATACCAGCAGCCTCGCCGCCTGTGATTGTTGCGATATATTCATCCCAGTTGTTTACAAGTTTAACAACATCGTTTTTAACAAGGTCTACATAAAGGTTGATGCATTTTTCTGCAACATCGTTTCCAACGATATAAGCTTCGCCGTCTTCATTTACGAAGTTAGCTCCACAAGACTGCATCATCATCATCAGAGTATCGCCGCCTGTAGCTTCGCTTGTAAGGAGGTATTTACCTGTTTTTTCATGAAGGTCTTTACCGATTTCCATGAATTTGGACCATGTGATGTCTGTCAGATCATCCAGTGTATATCCAGCTTCTTCAAGGATATCTGTACGATAGCATGCAATAACAGCACCGTTATCAAACGGAACACCATAATGTGTGTCATCTACCATGGAGTAGGACTGTTTCAGTTTTCCGAAATCATCCCAGTTGATATCCATATCTTTGAGATCTGTAAATGCATCCGGATAGCTCTTCAGATATTTCTGATAGCTGTTGTCCTGCATCAGAACGATGTCCGGAAGTGTGCTGTAGTCACCAGCGTTAGCTGCTGTTGTAAGTTTTGTCTGGCAGTCATCAGAAGATGTTTCGATAACGTCTACTGCGAATCCTTCGTGATCTTTTGCATACTGCTCACCAGCCATCTGCATAGATTTGATATTGAAGTTCTGGTCCCATGCCCATACTGTCAATGTGTTGTCATCTCCAGAATCAGCGGAAACAACGGTTGCTGTTCCTGCAAAAGATGCAGCCATGATACCTGTCATTAATACTGCAAGTAATTTTTTCTTCATGAATGTGTCCTCCTTTTATTAAGCGTATTCTCTTTTCCGAATTGCTTATGAACCAATTATAGCATCCCGTTTTTTGATATAGTTTGCATAACCGCACATATAATATGCATTTTCGACCATTTTATATATTTTACACTATTACACGTACATAAAATTGTATTTTTTGTTCGTTTTTCGCATTCTCACGATTTTTGTCGTATTATTTTGATGAAAAAAATCCTCTCTTTTTGACAGAATGTATATTTTTCTTATCTTCAAGAGAGGTGTTTGTTCTTATTTCATAAATTTTCTATTCATTTTTTGTACATATTTCACAGAATTTTGCTGTTTTTATGCAAAATAGACTTTTTCCGGATGCTGTGTCTTTATTGTGTGCAGCATCTCCTCTGTGAGATCGAGAAGCAATTTGATCTTTCGTCCATCTTCTTTGATGATCATCGTGTAATACGGAGTATTGTCATCATAAGAGGTATAATCATATTTTTTCAGCTGCTCCGTACCACCGTTTTTTTTATATTTAGCAACACTTTCGTGCCAGTGCGGCGCAACGACTTCCAGCTCCTTCAGCTCCAGTACATGGGCAGTCTTACGATACTTTTTGCCATAGATCACATCAATGCTGAGCTGATCATTTTCCAGGGTATACTCATAATCCTTCTGGCTGAAAATATCAAACACAAAATAAAGCGCTGCAAGAAGAAATCCTGCCAGCATAAAGGACTGGGATATTGTAATTCCCAGGATCACAAAGATCACTGCAAACAAAACCATTACTTTCCGGAGAACTCCGGACATGCTTTTTTTCTTTCGGGAGATCTGCTCCACAATCTTATAGTCGTACATATAAATGATTCCTTTCTGTTTTTCTACCATCCTTTTTCTGAATGAATATCAAATCGCAGAAGCTGCTGTTCATAGCTTTCCGGACGTTTCCGCCATTCGAGAGGAGTGACTCCCATCAGCTGTTTAAAGTTTCTGTTGAATGTCGAATTTGTCGTAAACCCACATTTGTGAGCAACATCCGCAACCGGGGCATCTGTGGTCTCCAGAAGTTCACATGCCGTGTAGACACGTACGGTATTAATATATTCCAATGGGCTCATCTTCATGTAGGAAGTAAAAACTCTCCGGAAATGTGTCTCACTGATATGACAGATATTCGCCAGATCCTCTACTTTGATATCCTCCATGTAGTGATATGATACATAATCCAGCACACTGGTGATCATATTGGTAAGCTTACCGGCATTTTCCGCAACCTTATCCTCTCCTGAATCTCTGTTTAACCGGGCAATTTCTACCAGAAGTGCCGCAAGCACTCCCTTTGCTTCCTCCAGAAAAAATTCTTCACCATCTCTCATGATATCCAGAATCTTGTGGATTTTTTTCGAGATAGACAAATTCTCCTTCTCTTCAAAAAACAAAGCCCTGGAATAGATTCGCTGAATCACCTTTTCTGCCTTAACCGGATTATCCAGGAATTTTTTCATAAAACCTTCTACATCTATGAAAAGGTATTCCCATTTACTGACCGTCCCGATATCGCTGTTTGTTGTGTGTGGATAGTTCGGCGGAATCACTGTAACGATACCTCCATAGAAGCGCTTTTCCTCTTCACCCAGCACCATAAATCCGTCACCACCATAGCAGTATCCAATCTCAAGATAATTATGAAAATGAAGATAATCCACATCATTCCCGTAATTCTGGACCCACTTCTGTCCAAGAAGTGCCAGGATCGGACTTCCCGCTGACATCTGGTAATATCGGAACTCCATCTTCGGTTTTCTTCTTTTTTTTGCCATTTGAGCTCTCCGTTTCAATTCAAGTCGAACATCTATCTGTTTATTGTACTATATATTTTCCAACAAAAAAAGATTACCTTTTACAATTTCGGTAATCTTTTTCTGTCATTATATTTTAATTATTATTTATTTTTATTAACCATTTCTCCGACCACATAGCACAGAGCTGCAACAACCATACCATTGATGGATGCAATTCCCCATGTCACTACGTTTGCCACGATCGCACCAAGAATAACTCCGGCAACTGCAAACCAGTTGACTGTTACAATCTTAATGGTATCTGTATCGTAAGCCTTTTTGTTCATGAAATAAGAGATTACCAGGATGATACCAACCGGCGGCAGTGTACAGTTCAGGATGTTCAGCCATCCGCAGAAATTGTAGTATAGCCATACAGAAAGCAGTGTTCCGATAACACCGGAGATCAGAACCATCGGTTTCTTTCTCTTATTGAAAATGTTTGCAAGACCAAGTCCTGCTGTATACAGAGCATTGTCATTTGTTGTCCAGATATTTAATCCCAAAACCAGGATTGCAAGATAGAACAAATTCAGACGAATCATTACTTCAAAAATATCATTTCCGCCAACAAAAATATAAGAAATTGCTCCGAAGAAGAACATCAGGGAGTTTCCGATAAAGAAGGCAACTACTGTTGCGATCGTTCCCTGTTTACCATTTTTTGCAAATCGTGTGAAGTTCGGTGTTGCAGTTCCTCCTGATACAAAAGAACCAATTGCAAGTCCTGCACCGCCGATGACACTCAGAGAGCCGCTGGATTTAGCAAACTGATCAACGATCGTTCCATCTCCCTGCTTAACTGCCATGATCATTGCCACTGTTCCAAGAATTGCAACAAGCGGTACGGCAATATAACTGATCACGGTAAGAGACTTAATTCCAAAATATGCAGATGCAGTCATACATGCTCCTGCGATCAGGATCAGCACCCATTCTACCGCAGTGCTTCCGCCAAAAAGTTCACGTGCTACCGGAATTGCAAACATTGCAATACCTACGCCAAACCATCCGATCTGTGTAAAACTTGTCAGCGCAGAAGAAATATAAGAACCTTTTTCTCCAAACGCTCTCTTGGAAAGCAGGTCAAGGCTTAAGCCTGTCTCTGCACCTACATAACCAAGCAGACCTGTGTAAATACCAAGGATCGCACCACCCAGAAGGAGGGCTTTGATAAATCCCCAGAAGTCCAGTCCTGCTGCCATTTCCTGGCCTACCCACATACTTGCAGAAAAGAAAGTAAATCCAAGCATGATCATAAACATTGTCACAAATCGGCGTCTGCTCCACTTCGGAACCGCGCACTCTGCAAAGTCAATATCCACCTTTCCCTGCTCTGCGCTGTTTGCTGTTGTCATTTTTTCACTCATTTGTTCTCCCCGTTTTTCCTTAATCTAAAATATATTTTCGCAGTGCGCCCGTAAATTCACCGATACGTTGCTCTGCGAGTTCTTTTAATGTGATATCTTTCATACTTTCGATGTATCCAAGTTCCTGACGATACAGCCATTTTGCATCTGCCGGGCGAACCTTCTGATAGTGGTTTGCCTTGATCCAGTCTTCATAGCTGATCGGAGTAGGATAACCAAGTTTCTCATCCAGAAGCTCTTTGAAATCGATCTTGTCAGCTCTTTCTTTGATTCCTTCCCAAAATTCCAGAACCTCTTCTACATGCTCATGGATCTCATAACGTCTTGCACCGCCATCATAGATGATACATTTTTCAAAAAGAGGACTGCACATGGAAAGTGTTTCTCTTCTGAATTCAGGCGCAACAATACCACCCTTCCAGTAGAAATCCACGTCCGGAAGGTTGATCCCGGAAACACCCTTGTCCTGATAGGTACTGAAGATTCCTTCATAATAAACAGTAATAAAGCCTTCGAACTCCGGCCAGAATTCACGGATCTCTGCAGTAAGCTTCTCAAGGATATCGATTCCCTTGGTTCCGCCGATTGTAAAAATAATGATATTACGGAGTCTTGCGCCATGATCTCTGTAAAAATCAGTCACATAGCGAAGACAGTGGATCAGAGTCTCTCCACTTGCAATGATGTCACCGATCATCAGTGTGCTGTCCGGCACCATAGTAAGCTTGCTGTATTTGATCTCCAGACCTGCGATCTCTTCTTTTTCAAATACACGCTCACTGGAAAGAAAGCTGATATCATGAACACGGATATGCTCTCTGTAGCATGCCTCTTCCAGAGGATAGTTCAGCGCGCCTCTAAGAATAGAAAGAATATTTGCAGTTGTAACCTTCTTCTGTTCCTTCAGATAATAAAGCATCTGAGAAGTTGAGGAAACCAGACAGTTATAAACTTCATAACCGACGATTTCAGGTGTATTCAGAAGCTTTCTTGATTCTGCCTCAGAAATCACATAATACTCATTTTCATAATCTCCGCCTTCCAGACGATAGCAGGCAACACCCTGCTCATCGAATTCCGGCACCAA
Organism: Blautia obeum ATCC 29174; assembly: GCF_025147765.1. Classification (NCBI taxonomy): domain Bacteria; kingdom Bacillati; phylum Bacillota; class Clostridia; order Lachnospirales; family Lachnospiraceae; genus Blautia; species Blautia obeum. The sequence goes on along the minus strand of NZ_CP102265.1, from coordinate 237,978 downwards.
AACTACATTGTCCCAGTTTTTCATCTGTATCTTTTCCCTTCCTGTGTATTTTCCCTTGACCTTTGTAACTTATGAATTTACATAACAAAACATCTTACAAAAGAGTATGATGAACTGCATGGATTGTCAAGTAGAAAAAGCATTTCCGACCACTATATTCATAAAAAAGATCCCCCTGCCATCACTGGCATTGAGATCTTTTTTATTTCCAGTCTTCTGACCGGTTTATATCGCTCCCAGAATTTCTCTGGCGTTATTGATCCGTTCTTCGGATGGCGGTCTGACGCCTTCCAGCGGATAAGGAATTCCCAGCTGTTCCCACTTAAATACACCGAGTGTATGGTACGGAAGCACTTCGACTCTCTCCACTGTTTTTAAAGTATGGATAAAATCAGCAAGCCTGTGGAGATACTCATCTTTATCGCTGCCTCCGGGAACAAGTACGTGACGGATCCACATTGGTTTTCCCATATCTGACAATTTCCGTGCCATTGCCAGGATATTCTTATTGGACTGTCCTGTAAGCTTGATGTGTTCTTCTTCGTCAATCTGTTTGATATCGAGAAGGACAAGATCAGTATACTTCATAAGCTCCAGCCATTTGGAATAAAAAGGTTCTTTTTCTGTGTAAGGATTGGCGCTGGTATCAAGAGTTGTATGAACTCCTGCTGCCTTTGCCTGACGGAAAAGTTCTGTCAGGAAATCAATCTGGAGAAGCGGTTCTCCTCCGCTCACAGTGATTCCACCTTTGTTACCCCAGTAATTCTTATAGCGAAGAGCCTGTTTCAGAAGCTGAGACGGGGTGTACTGCTGCCCCTCTCCCATTTTCCAGGTGTCCGGATTATGGCAGAACTGGCAGCGCATTGCACATCCACTCAGGAATATCACATATCTGACGCCCGGTCCGTCTACTGATCCGAAGCTTTCCAGAGAATGGACATATCCTTTGATTTCTTCACTCATTATTACATTCTGTCGTGGCAGGTTCTGGCGATAACATCCAGCTGCTGCTCTCTTGTAAGGTCGATGAATTTAACTGCATATCCGGATACACGGATTGTGAAGTTTGCGTACTCTTCTTTTTCCGGATGTTCCATTGCATCGATCAGTTTTTCTTTACCAAATACATTAACGTTGAGGTGATGAGCACCCTGGTCAAAGTATCCGTCAAGTACATGAACAAGGTTCTCTGTACGTTCTTCTTCTGTATGTCCCAGAGCATCCGGGTTGATGGTCTGAGTATTGGAGATTCCGTCAAGGGCATCTTCATAGTCCAGTTTTGCAACAGAGTTGAGGGAAGCAAGAAGTCCGTTCTGCTCTGCGCCGTAGGACGGGTTAGCACCAGGTGCCAGCGGCTCGCCTGCTTTTCTTCCATCCGGAAGGGATCCTGTAGCTTTACCATAAACAACGTTGGATGTGATGGTAAGGATAGAAGTAGTAGGTTTTGAATCACGATAGGTATGGATATGTTTCAGTTTCTCAAGGAATGTAGAAAGCAGTGTTGTTGCGATCTCATCTGCTCTGTCATCATCGTTACCATAACGTGGGAAGTCACCTTCTACTACGAAATCTGTTGTGATTCCGTCTTCGTCACGGATTGCTTTAACTTTTGCATATTTGATAGCGGACAGGGAGTCTACTACGTGAGAGAATCCTGCGATACCAGTTGCGAAGGAACGGTCAACCTTTGTATCGATCAGAGCCATTTCTGCTGCTTCATAGTAGTATTTGTCATGCATGTAGTGGATCATGTTCAGTGTTCCAACATACAGATGAGCCAGCCAGTCCATCATCTTGTCATATTTTGCGATTACTTCGTCATAGTCAAGGTATTCAGAAGTAATTGGCTGATACTGAGGTCCTACCTGCTGTTTTGTCTTCTCATCAACACCACCGTTGATAGCGTACAGAAGGCATTTTGCAAGGTTTGCACGAGCTCCGAAGAACTGCATTTCTTTACCTGTCTCAGTAGCAGATACACAGCAGCAGATGCTGTAGTCATCGCCCCATACCGGACGCATAACATCATCGTTCTCATACTGGATAGAGCTTGTCAGTACGGAGATGTCAGCTGCATATTTCTTGAAGTTTTCCGGCAGTCTTGAAGAATACAGAACAGTAAGGTTCGGTTCCGGAGCCGGTCCCATGTCTTCCAGAGTGTGCAGGAAACGGAAGTCGTTCTTTGTTACCATTGTACGTCCATCCTGTCCCATACCTGCAACTTCCAGAGTTGCCCATACCGGGTCACCGGAGAACAGCTGGTTGTAAGAAGGAATACGTGCAAATTTAACCATACGGAATTTCATTACCATGTGGTCAACAAGCTCCTGAGCTTCTTTCTCTGTAAGAGTTCCGTTCTCAAGATCTCTTTCAATATAGATATCAAGGAATGTAGAGATACGTCCAACACTCATTGCAGCACCGTTCTGAGTCTTGATTGCTGCAAGATATCCGAAGTACAGCCACTGGAATGCTTCTCTTGCATCTTTAGCCGGCTGTGAAATATCATATCCGTAAGCTTCAGCCATAACTTTCATGCCTTTGAGTGCGCGAATCTGATCTGCGATTTCCTCACGAAGCTGGAAGTCATAACGTCTCATACCCTGACGGTCGCAAGCTGCAAAGTCTTTCTGTTTTCCTTCGATCAGAGCGTCGATACCGTACAGTGCTACTCGTCTGTAGTCACCAACGATACGTCCACGTCCATAAGTATCCGGAAGACCTGTCAGGATTTTGTTGTGACGGGCTGCTTTCATTTCTGGTGTGTAGATATCAAATACACCCTGGTTGTGTGTTTTAAATTCGTAGTTATGGAAAACGTCTTTGATCTTGTCGCTTACTTTGTATCCGTAAGTCTCACATGCCTGCTCTGCCATTTTGATACCACCGTATGGCATGAATGCACGTTTCAGCGGTTTGTCTGTCTGCAGACCAACAACTTTTTCAAGATCTTTGAGGTCTTCATCGATGTATCCCGGGCCATATGCTGTCAGAGATGTAACAACCTCTGTCTCCATATCCAGAACGCCGCCTTTTGCACGCTCTTCTTTCTGAAGTTCCTGAAGTTTTCCCCACAGTTTGTTTGTAGCCTCTGTAGGTTCTTCCAGGAAGGAAGCATCTCCGTCATATGGTGTGTAGTTCATTGAAATAAAATTACGAACGTCGATTTTTTCTTTCCAACGGTTTCCTTTGAAACCTTCCCACTGTGAAAAGTTTTTCATTTTTGCACCTCTCTAAAATAGAATTTATTCCGCGTATGTCCCGTCTAACTTTTCTCCTAAAAGAAAAATAAGACCGGAATCTTATTATAGTTACATGTGAACTCTCCCTCGTTCACGCCGCTAGTGTACACTATTGAAAGCACCTTTGTCAATTAATTAACGCATGCTTTTAATTTTGTACAATTTGTAGTTGTATTTTGAAAGTTTTTATCAATATATTGTATTTTTACGAGTGCAACACTAATTTTTTCGACTTTTCCGGTTTCTGTTTCTTCTTATTATAATCTTCCTCACCCTGACATTGCAATGGGTAGCTTTTTGGAGCTTTTGTCGAACGAATGTTCTAAAAAGTTCTTGATTTCAAGAACATGTGTTTGTATAATAGATGTATGATAACAGAGATTACAAATGATAATTACACAACGCAGGAAAAGTTACAGATTCTGGCAGATGCAGCAAAATACGATGTCGCATGTACTTCAAGCGGTTCCAGCCGACGCGGAAAGAAAGGAGAGCTCGGCAATGCAGAGGCATGTGGCATCTGTCACAGTTTTGCCGCTGATGGAAGATGTATTTCCCTTCTCAAGATCCTGATGACAAATCATTGTGCCTATGACTGTAAATATTGCATCAACCGTGCCAGCAATGATGTACGCCGCGCCACCTTTACGCCACAGGAAATCTGTGAACTAACCGTTGAATTTTACAAACGGAACTATATCGAAGGGCTCTTCTTAAGCTCCGGTGTCTTAAAAAATCCGACCTATACCATGGAGAAAATGTGTGAGACACTGCTGCTCCTCCGTACCCGGTACCATTTCAACGGATACATTCATGTAAAAACAATTCCCGGGGCCTCTGACGAGCTGCTTGCCGCGGCCGGATATCTGGCAGACCGCATCAGTGTCAATCTGGAACTTCCGACAGAAACAGCTCTGCGTTCTCTTGCCCCCAATAAAACCATGCAGAATATCCTGAATCCCATGGGAAAAGTACAAAATACTATTGTCTCTCACCGGATAGCTGCTGGAAAATCTGCATATATGGATCGAAGCCGGGGAAATCAGTTTTTAAGAAATGGTATTTTCTCAGACGATTCCAAAAAAACCTTCAGAGAAAAACTCAATATGCAGAATACCGATGCAAAACCCGGGAACAATCCTCCCCTCAAAAAAGAGGATCCGAATCTTATCTCCCGTGATAAAAATAAATTCACGAAACATATCCTGACATGGGAAAATGCCTGTCAGCTGGCACCTCTTGACATGTCCGATCTGAAACGGAATTTCGCTCCGGCAGGGCAGAGTACCCAGATGATCATCGGTGCCACTGGCGAAAGTGACTATACTCTGTTACAGACGAGCCAGGCTCTGTACCAGGGCTTTGATCTGAAACGAGTCTTCTATTCGGCATATATTCCGTTAAATGATGACTCCATTCTCCCTCAGATTGGAACTCCACCTCCACTTCTGCGGGAACATCGCCTGTATCAGGCAGACTGGCTGCTACGCTTCTATGGCTTCCAGGCAGATGAACTGTTATCCGAATCTCAGCCCAACTTCAATGAACTGCTGGATCCCAAATGCGACTGGGCGCTGCACCATCTGGAACACTTTCCAGTGGAAGTTGAAAAAGCATCTTATGCCACGTTGCTTCGGGTTCCCGGAATCGGGCCAAAATCCGCCAGCCGGATCACTTATGCCAGACAATATGGCCGTCTGAATTTTGACAATCTGAAAAGAATGGGCGTAGTTTTGAAACGCGCACATTATTTTATCACCTGCGGTGGCAGACAAATGTATCGTACTCCCATTGAAGAAGCCTATATCACCCGACAGCTGGTTCAGGTAGATGCAAAAGATTCCTGGAAAGTACAACATTCCAATGAATCTTATTCCCAGATGACTCTCGCTGATTTTGGGATCGGCTAAACTTCCCTCTGCCAGTTTCCAGCCACTTTTACATATAGGATCAGAATACGGAATAAAAATATGAAAATATATACTTGCCAGGACCGCTTAACGGATATCATGACCTGCATCTATGATGCCTGGTCAGAAGCCCTGAAAGTCGGTCATAACCAGATTGGACTAAAGAAAGAACCTATCTTTCAACAAACAATGTTTGATGAATATATCCATGTGGATGGTGATCCTTCCAAAGCAGAAAAGGTTATACGCTCCATTCGGAGAAGCATCTCTGAAACTGCATACATGAACATCTACTACGCCTCATTATCTGCGGATGAGAACGCTCTGCAGGCAATCTATGACTTTCTTCGGGTGGGGTTTGCTATTGGCAGTACTGTAGTCGAGCAATATACGAATCCACATGTAATGAATCTTCTCGAACTCCGGCGCCAGGTATCAAATGAAGCGCATCATTTTCGGGAATTTGCCCGTTTTCAAAGTCTGGAAAACCAGGTCTATGTCAGTCATTTGGAGCCCCGGAATGATGTAATCATGCTGGTTGGCAACCATTTTGCCAACCGTATGCCCTCCGAACACTGGATGATCATCGATGATAACCGCAAAACTGCCTGTGTACATGTAAAAGATGGTGAAAATTATCTGCGCTATCTGACGGACGATGAATTTTCGGTATTACAAAAGACAGAATCTTATGAAGATGAATATACTGATATGTGGAAAACATTCTTCCATTCCATAAGCATTGAACAACGGAAGAATTACGTCTGCCAGCGAAATTTATTTCCCATCTGGAAAAGAAAACATGCCGTGGAATTCAGATAATTCAAGAATGCCCTGATAGATCAGTTTCCACCACATAAAAAGACCGAAACAACGCATTCCGGTCTTTTTTCATCATATCCTATTCATTACACATGGAAATTTCGCCCGACAACGCAAGTAAAACATGGAGATTTCCCTTTCTCAACCAGAACGGTCTTAGAACAAAAGAAGCGGCATGCCGCACAGAATAAAGCAGAAACGAATCATATCACTGTCCTTTAATGCCGCCAGACAGCTACATAATTTTCTTTCTTCCATACTAGCATGCCGCACTGTGTACGTCCATCAAAAGAGTTCGAAACTTATTGACAAACTCCGCACTTCTTCGACATTTATTTTACTTCTACAAGCTCGATCTTAAAGTTCAGCTCTTTACCAGCCATCTCGTGATTGGCATCAAATGTAATTGTCTTTTCATCTTTGGCTGTAACTTTGACCGGGAAAGGCTGCCCATACTGATTAGACAAATATACCTGCTGACCTACTGTCAGGTCCTCTGCACCCGGAAGCTGTTCAATCTCAAGAGTAAAGATCGCATCCGGATTCGGCTGTCCATAAGCCTCTTCCGGCATCAGATGGATTTCTTTGATTTCTCCGACCTTCATGTCTGCAACAGCTGCATCAAAGCCTTTGATCATCTGTCCTGCTCCGCAGACAAACTCCAGCGGCTGTCCACGATCATAGGAAGAATCAAACTGTGTTCCATCGTTGAATGTTCCCTTGTAATGTGTACGGCATGTCTTTCCTACATTCGGTCCGGAAAATGCCGGTTTATGTGAACCACAGCCGCCACAGCTGCTTCCACAGGACTCCCCTTCCTCATGGTTTCCACAGGAATGTCCTTCTTCATGATGATGGTCACAGGTTGTTCCTGCTGATTCCAGTTCGCCCTTCAGATAAGCTTCTACTACTTCATCGGTATTTCCCTGTGCACCGGAGCATAACTGAATACCTGCCTCCGCAAGTGCAGTCTGTGCACCTCCTCCAATACCACCGCAGATCAGTACATCAATCCCCTGTTCTGCCAGAAGTCCGGCCAGGGCACCATGTCCAGTTCCGTTAGAACCGATCACTTCACTTGAAACAACTTTGTTGTCTTCTACTTCATAAACCTTAAAGTTTTCTGTTTTTCCAAAATGCTGAAAAACATTTCCATTATCATAAGTTACTGCAATTTTCATTATAAAAATCCTCCAATCCATACTTTGTCGCTCAGATTAGTATAGCTTGTCGGAGAAATAAAAGCAACCAGTAAACTGCAAAGGAATAACCATCTTCACCAGTTACCTTCACCAATGAATATTAAAATCCAACGAATTTTTATATTGCTTATATTTTCCATCTGTGAGCAGTTTTTTATATGCGTCGTATGCGGCCTGAAGACTGTCATATTTTACTGCGGTCTCATCCAGCTCTTTTTTTGCAGTGCCTGTGCTCATCTGCGCTGCAATCGCAACGTAATCAGGGCCATATCCTGTACGTTTGGCGGTTGTAGATTCTGCTACATAATATTTATTATCTGCCGTGCAGACAATCACAGGAATCTTCTGGTTCGCACCGACAACATCTGTATTAACAGAAGTCCAGAGCAAAGCACGTTTTCTAGCATCCTTCGCCCTTCCATAATATGCCCAGGTTCCTTTCTTAAGGAGACTGTCAGATGCCATCTTCATCTCTATCCTTGGAACCATAGTAGATTTTTGGCATCTGGAATCGATTTCAAAGATGCCAGTTACACCGTTCAGTGCATTACTTTCCTGAAGAACTCTGTCGAAGTTTTCTTCCAGGTTAAACCAGTATTCTTTTACTTCATCGTTTTCTACACTGTCTCCTTTTCCGGTTTTCCAGTCAAATAAAATACCGGTTTCAGGATTCATGGACACTTCGCATATTCCACCTGCAACAGGATACCCTTTCCAGTTATCCGTATCCGGATCATCATTGGAATGAGAGATTCCGGCAATTGTCACCGTATCTGAAGACTGCCATTTGTCTATTTTCTGCTTCAGATGAACGATCTCCTTTACATCTTCATTTCCCTCTATTCCCGTTTCCATCACCACTTTGTCATACGCCGTCCTGACATTTGCAAGATCAGTTGATTCCCTGCTTTTTTCTATATATTTGGTATAAGTCGGTGCAAGAACACCTATAAGAATCGCAAGAATTGCAATGATGATCACAAGTTCCACAAGTGTAAAACCTTTGTTTCTGTTTTTCATATATTTTCCTTACATTGTATAGTTTAACATCTCTATATCATATTTTATTTGATCGTGATTTGCAAGCTATTCCCCAATTTTATTGACACCTTAACCAGGTAACTGGCAGGAGTTTTTCAATTTTCCTTGCCCGTTTTAATAAAACATGCAATAATTATTTTGTTTTTTATACACATGACTGAATTTTATAAAATATAAATACGAGGAACAAATCAAGATGAAAACATACGAAGAATTACTTTCTGATATTGAAGACGATATGGAACTTATGGGGGCATTGCACATTGTTTATGCCATGGAAGAAAACGGTGTTCTCACCGGTTATGATTATCTCCCGGAAGAGCCTTATACAATCTCTGTGACCTTAAAAGACCTTCAGGAAAAAATTCATCAGCAAATGCTCTATGACAAAGCATCTGCATATACTTATGATTCTGATAAAAGCGCCCCAAAACTGGCAGTAATTTTCCCGGGAATCGGCTATACTGCTGACAAACCACTCCTGTATTATGCAAGCCGTCTTGCCAGACATTATGGGTATCAGATTCTCGCTGTATCCTATGGAACCCTCCCTGAGAATGTCAAGGGTGATCACGCAAAAATGAAGCAGGCTTTTGAGCTTGCTTATGAACAAACAGAACAGGCTCTGCAGGATATCGACTGGAATTCCTATGGCAGCATTCTCTTTATTTCCAAAAGCATCGGTACAGTTATCGCTTCCGCTTATGCTTCCAGACATAATATAAAAGGAAAAAGCATCCTGTTCACACCTCTGACTGGCACTTTTTCCTTTGCTCGTCCCGGCAGCATTGCATTTCACGGTACTGCAGATCCATGGGCAGAAACAGACTCTATCCGTACACTGGCTGAACAAAAAGAAGTCCCTCTTTTTCTTACGCCAAATGCCAATCACTCTCTGGAGACCGGCGATGTACAGGCAGATCTTTCGATTATAAAAGCCACAATGGAGCATGTTAACCGTTTTATTGCAACTCCGTAGATTATTTCGTATATTCCTGAATCAGGGCAAGAAGGAGCTCCACACTCTTCTCCATTCCTTCCACACTGATATGCTCATATGGTCCATGAAAAGCATGTCCACCTGTTCCAAGATTTGGACACGGCAGTCCTTTGAAGCTTAACTGGCATCCATCGGTTCCTCCACGAATTGGAAGGATCAATGGTGCCACACCTACTGCCTCACATGCCTTTTTCGCATGGTCGATCAGATGCATGTGCTCTTCTACAATTTCTTTCATATTGAGGTACTGGTCAGTAATCTTAAGCGTTACCGTCCCTTCGCCCCACTTTGCATTTAAGTTCTTTTCTATCAGTCGAAGAGTCTTCTTCCGCTCTTCGAATCCGTTTTTGTCATGATCTCTGACAATATAATTAAGTTTCGCTTCACCGACTTCCCCCTGCATGCTGATCAGATGATAAAATCCCTCATAGTCTTCGGTTCCTCTCGGTGTCTCCATAGATGGCAGGCAGTTGTTGATCTCTATCGCAACCAGACTGGCATTGATCATCGTATCTTTTCCTTCACCCGGATGAACATTAAATCCCCTGATTTCAAATTCTGCTTTGCAGGCATTAAAATTCTCGTACTGAATCTCCCCTTCACTGTCACCATCCAGAGTATAAGCATACTCTGCGCCAAACTGATCCAGATTGAAATGTTCTGCTCCCATTCCAATTTCCTCATCCGGAGTAAATGCTACACAAATCGTGCCATGCGGCCGATTTTCTGTCTGGATTCTTTCAATCATAGTCAGAATCTCTGCAATTCCTGCTTTGTCATCTGCTCCCAGAATCGTTGTTCCATCCGAAGTGAGCAGTGTACGTCCTTTTAGCCCTGTCAGATGTGGAAATTCCTTCGGACTCAATACCAGTCCGCTTGTGCCAAGTACCAGATCCCCGCCATCATAATTTTTGGTAACCATCGGTCGGATCTCATGATCACAAAAATCAGAAACTGTATCCATGTGTGCGATAAATCCAAGTGCCGGAATCTCTTTTTTTCCTTCCGTCGCCGGAAGTTTTCCATACAGATAACACTTATCATCAAGGACTACCTCTGTCAGGCCAAGTTCCTTCATTTCTTTTTCCAGCTTCCTCGCCAGATCAAACTGACACACAGAAGACGGAACTGTCTCACTCTCTTCATCACTCGGCGTACGCACTGTCACATAGTTGATCAGTCTTTCCCATGCTTTCATAATATCTGCTCCTTTGTAGTTCTCTGTCTGATGTATATCTCCGGATTGTCTTATTCTTTTAAATATTTCATCATTGTTGGGACAAGAATATTCATATCAACAGGCTTTGCAACATGAGCATTCATTCCAACAGAAAGAACCTTTTGTATATCTTCTGCGAAAGCATTGGCAGTCATCGCAATAATTGGGATCCTGGCTTTTTTCGTATCCTTCATCTTTCGGATAGTTAATGTAGCGTCATATCCATTCATAACCGGCATCTGGATATCCATAAGGATCATCTTGTAATAATCAGCATCAGCTTTTTCAATCATGTCAATACATACAACACCATCATTGGCAGTCTCAACAATACATCCTTCTTCCGTCAATAATTCCGTTGCGATTTCAGTGTTGATCTCATTATCTTCAACCAACAAAATCCGAACACCGTTCAGGCAATTCTTATTGCACAGATTACTGTTTTTCTTCACCAGAGAATCGTCTTCTGACGCTTTTCGGCAAGGAATAGTTACTGTAAATGTGGAACCCTCACCCTGCTTACTTTCCACTTCTATTGTGCCATCCATGAGCTCTACAAGCTTTTTTGTAATGCCCATTCCAATGCCACTGCCATCAATATGACTTAATGTCGTGTTACGTTCTCTTTCAAAAATTTCAAAAATACGCTTTTGGAATTCTTCAGACATACCAATTCCATTATCGGTAATGGTAATGATCATATTGCACCAGTCTTCTTTTTCACAAGATTTCTGTACAACATTACAGGATATAGCACCTCCTGTATTTGTATACTTTATCGCATTGCTTATAATATTAAGACAGACTTCTGACAGATGTGGTGCATCCATATATACATACGGATACATGATTTGTTCTGTCAGAGAGAGAGTCTGATTTTTACTTTCTGCCTGTTGCTGGAACATAATGATACAATTTTCAAAGCACTCATGAACATTCGAAACAGTGTATTCCATTTCGACTTTATTATTTTCAATTCTTGCAAGATCCAGAACATTACCAAGCATCGATAAAAGTTCTTTTCCGCATATTTGAATTTTTTCAAGATATCTGCCAAGTTTTTCTGTTTCCTGCAAATGTCTGGATGCCAGTTCGGCATAACCAATGATTGCATTCATAGGAGTACGGATGTCATGTGACATATTGAACAGAAATGACGATTTTGCTTTATTTGCACATTCTGCTTTTAATTTAGCTTCCCGCAATTCCTCCTCCTGTCTTAATTCCCGCATTTTTTCATCTGTCACATCTCGATTCGCAATCAATACTGATGTGACATTTCCATTTTTATCATAATTCTGAGGAATTACCATAGAAAGAAACCATGATCCTTCCTTTAGTTTGAATTCGGAAGACATAGATTCTTTATTATGAAGCCGCGCTGCCATGGTTTGTATATCAAAAAAATCTATACACTTCTGTACAAACGGTTCTGCTATAATCCTTTCAATAGTCTCGATCTGAAGATTCCATTCGATATTATTATCTTTAATATCAATATTTATTTTTCGATTTTTTTTAACAAATTCAACTCTCTTTGTTTTTAAATTCAACCTTAAGATCAAATAATAGGCAGTGCCTAATGCATGAAATGCCTGCCGGGTTTTTTTTACCTGTTTTCCCAAGGTAACAGGGAACTCTTCACCGTCCATCTGTTCCAAATCAGGTATTGACTGATGCAGATGCTGAACTAACCATTTCCCATTCGTCCACTTATAGATAATCGTAAATCTTGTCTCCATTTTAAAACAGATCGAACCATCTTTAAACAGACCAACAAAATCTACTGTTCCGTGTGCAAGAACATGGTCATCATCAAGCCGCTCTTCTATCTGATGTAAATTTTGTACTTCGATTCTGATTTTACCTCTTCGTTTTACATCAAATTTAAATGATTCTAAAAACTCATGTAGATTCGCGAATAACTCGTGTTTACCAGTTCCAATCAGACTGATATTTTCATCAAAATAATTTTCTATACCCAAATCATTTACTGATTCAGCATTACTATATATTTTCATAAGTTGCTCTGTGAGTTTTTTGAAATCATCCATACGGTTCCCTCATGCTTAAAAAGTCTTAAATGAATTTAAGTTTTCTGTTTTATTCGTAAAGTTTATCCGCTTTTTATTCTCTTTCCAAAATTTCGAATTTCCACATAAAATCATTTATTGTATTATATCACAGCGACATATTGTTCTGCCATCATCTTTTCAAGACATGTGTCCATGACAATATTTCAATACCATATAGTTTCGGTGCCCCTCCCCACCAGTTTTTATACATCTGGAAAGCAATTACAGCCAACTTTCCAGAACATCATTCAGCTTATTCATATCCAGCGGTTTTGCGATATGTCCATTCATGCCTGTATTTTTGGCCAGCTGTACATCTTCTGCAAAAGCATTGGCAGTCATGGCAACAATAGGCAGTTTTCCCTTTTCACCCGGAAGGCTCCTGATTGCTGCAGTTGCCTCATAACCATTCATGACAGGCATTTGGATATCCATAAAAACAAGATCATACAATCCTTCCGGAGAAGCTTCCACTTTTTCAACTGCAATTTTCCCATTTTCTGCTGTTTCCACTTCTGCCCCTGTCATCTGCAGAATTTCACCAGCAATTTCTCTGTTCAACTCATTATCATCAACCAGCAGAATCCTTTTTCCCGTGTAGTCTGATTCTGACAGCTCATCCAGATAATTTCTTGCTGTTTTTTCTTTTCTTCCTGAAGTAAACTGCCGCAATGTAGCCGTCAGCCGGGAACGGAACAGCGGTTTTGCAATAAAAGCATCTACGCCTGCAGCCTTTGCTTCTTCTTCAATCTCACTGAATTCATAAGATGTCAGTACAATAATGGTAATCTCTTTCCCTATCCGTTTCCGGATCTGTCTGGCTGTTTCTATACCATCCATGTCCGGCATCTTCCAGTCCAGGATGACAGCAAAGTAATCATTTTTTAGCTCATGACGTGCATAGCAGCGCTCAACAGCTTCTCTGCCAGAGAGAACCCATTCACCTGTAATACCGATTTCTTTCAGTGTAGCAACTGTACTTTCACAGCATGTCTTATCATCATCCACAACCAGAACAGGCAGATTCATCAGATTTCTGTCCTGTTCTTTTTCTTTTTCCTGAAGCTCCAGATAAATGGTTACTGTAATTTTAGTTCCCTTGTGTAAGGTGCTGTCCACTTTAATATTGCCATTCATCAGGTTCACAATATTTCTGCTGATTGCCATTCCCAGACCAGTTCCCTGAACCTTAGTTGTCCGGTGGTCATCTGCACGGCTGAAAGGATCAAACATGATTTTCTGAAATTCCGGTGACATACCGATTCCATTATCCTCAATCGTAAATTCATAGCATCCAAGTTCCGAAAATCCATTTGGCTTTTCCTCTATGGAAAAAGTAATATTCCCACCATCCAGTGTATACTTGATTGCATTACTCATCAGATTCACAAACACCTGCTGGATCCTCAGGCTGTCACCACAGACATCCTCATGTTCAATGTGATTAATGCGTACATCAAAATTGTGTTTATGTTCATCAAGCACCGGTTTTGTTAGTGTAATGAGATTATCCACCAGATCCGGCAGATTGAAATCCTCCTGTGCCAGCGTCATTTTTCCACTTTCAATACGTGCCATATCCAGCACTTCATTGATCAGCCCCAACAGGTGTCGGCTTGATTTTGTAATCTTACTGAGACATTCAATGACTCTGTCCTGACTCTCAATATTTGCTCCTGCGATTGCCGTCAGACCGACAATGGCATTCATCGGTGTCCGGATATCATGGGACATATTGGAAAGGAATTCTGTTTTCGCACGATTTGCATTTTCTGCGGACCAGTAAGCCTCTTTCAGTGCCTGACGGGATTCAATCTCTGCTTTCTTCTCCTGTGTCACATCCATGGATGCCAGCAATACCTTTTCCAGCTTTCCATTCTTCCATTCCAAGGGAATATAAGAAGCGATTTTATAAGTCTTTTCATCCAGGCTGCAATACTCAAACTTATAAATATCATTTTCACTTTTCAGATTCTTCCGGATATTTTCCGGTGCTGTCAGGATATCCAGAGCATCCAATGGTTCCAGTGTCTTATACTTTTCAAGAACCTGCATCTGGAAATCATGATAGAATCCCAGAGGTTTATATATCATCTGACCATTCAGGTTATAGAATTCATATCTGTCATTTTCCAGATCACAAACAACAAAACGGTCAACCAGCCGCACAATACTCTGGATCAGCAGCTCCATGGAAGCATTGTCCGCTGCCATCTGTAGATGCCGTGCGCTCTCTACCTTTGCCTCCGTGATATCCCGCAGAAAGATCATGGCATATTCTGAATCCTCTATTTCGCCACGTATGACCACATTGCGGACCCATCGTTCTTCTCCATTCAGAGTGATACGGCACTCTAAAGCCAATTCGGTTTCCAGACCCTTCAGCCTTTCTGCAATATAACCACGGTCGTAAAAAGAGGATACCGCCTTCTTATCTTTCTCCACAACATAGGAATCCACAAAATGCCGGATCAATTCATCCCACGTATGACTCTGTTCAAAGACGGTCATCAGGGACGGTTCAACCTTAAAGGTATCAAAAGTATTCGCTTCCAGATTCACATAATACTCGCACAGATCTGCTTTCGTAAAAGCCCGGTGGAAAGCAGCAGATTTTTGTGCCTGCATGATTTCTTTTTTCTCCGCATCAATGTTAATAAAAATCCCGGCAATCCTGCTGGCAGAACCATCCAGACGGCGTATTACTTCTGCCGATGCCCGAAACCACTGGTATTGATTATCCTTCATTCTCATACGATACTCTACCTGGTATTTTATCTGGTTCGTCTTATCCTTAATTGCCGCCTGAAGCTGCACCATTACTCTTTCTTTATCCTGTGGATGCAGAAGATCTGACTAGGATTCCAGTTTATTCGGAAAGTCCAGAGTGTCATGATAGCCAAGCATTTTTCGGAATTCATGACTCCAGTTTGCATTCACAATCTCACTGTTTTCGTCACAGTCAAAATACCAGAAGCCGGAATAGATAGCCTCATTGAGCAGTGCCAGATTTACATGATCCCAGTTGACCTGTACGGACATAACCCAGATCTGTCTGCCCGCCTCATCTGTCGCATCCTCTTTACAAAGCCGTACATTATTCACTGTACCGTCTGCTGCAAGGATCTGTGCTTCCCCTGTTCCGTGAAGCTGCAAAAAACGGTCTCGCTCCAGTATATCTTCCTCGTCATAAAAGAAGTTTCTCAATGAGCCTTTTGTCTGTTCCATGAAAGTATCGAATGTATATCCTGTACTATGCAACAGCAGATTATCCACAGACAAAATAGACAGGTTTTGGTCATAAGATCCTGTCATTATACCTACCCCGCCATTATTTTCCAGTGTTTTCTGTACGGCCTGTGACATGGTCTGTGTCTGTCCCGGTTCATTATCACCTAAAGAATATATTTTGTCTTCATAATTTCCCACTTTATAAAAATCCTCTCTTCGTCTTATGCCTTCTTCATCCTACTTTTATTTGTATACAGAGAACCTGTCCCTGCCAGTTTTCGTACTCATTTTTGCATACAAAAAAGACACCTGCCAAAATATGTCAGTGCCTCTTCTCGCTTTGCGTCCCTGCATTTCAGTAGGTTTGCCTTTAAATAATTTCCATTTTTCCAAAAATAAAATATCATAAAGTTATTTATGCGTCAATAATGTCGAATAAAAAATCTATATTTTTTTATTTGAATTTTTGACATTTCTCTGATAAATCCTTTCAGCCAAAGACAATTCTGGTTTTTTCTTTCCACATACACTGCATCATAGTTTTCTACAAGACCAGTAAGGAGTTTTACATTCAATTCTTCTTTGCTATTTTCTTTGTCTTCTCTACATCTTTACGTGCATATCCCATACACGGCATCTCCTTTTTGCATAAAAAAGCAGCTAACCTATTTTTCATAGACTAACTGCTCGTGTTTTAGTTCCATATTCAGTTTTATTCTACAAATCCGACAGTGAAATTCGGTCGTATGCGCTATTTTTCTTATCTTCCGGATGTGGTTCCCGTCCGATAATTGTAATATCTTTCTGGTCTGGTCCATAAACCCAGTACATTCTTCATGAATCAATACCCTTGCAAAAGCTGCTCATCATTGCAATCACGGATAATTCTTAAATTTATATTTTCCTTTTCCATAACCAGATACTGGTTCAATAATATCTGCCTGTACCAAATTGGAAAGAAGTTTTGAAGCACCTGAACCTTTCAGCTCAAGAATCTCCATAACTGCACTTCTTCCAAACACCTCATCAAAGCCAAACTTTTCAAAGAGTCTATGGATATGAACCGTCGTTTTTACTGAGAAGTCACTACCTTTTTGGGAAAGTACACTTTCAATATCCACTTTTTTGTCTTGAATGTCCACTTTTTCATTCTCAATATCCACTTTTCTATCTCCAATGTCCACTTTTTCTTCATTCAAAAGTTCACTTATATGAAGATTTCGATTATGAAGCTCATTTTTCTCGTTCAAAAGTAGATTTCTGAGAAACGCTTCCAGATACTCTGTTGTTTCGTGAATACCTTTTTGCAGGTTCGTATAGTTTGCACGGACAAGTGCATTTCGGAAATACCACGCATTTTCCGCAAAAATATCATTGGTTGCAGAAAATCCAAGTGTCCTTAGATATTTGATGAAGAACACCGCCGTTGTTCTCGTATTGCCTTCCCCGAAGATATGGATTTGCCATAGCCTTGAAATGAATACCGCCAGATGATGGATAATCTCGTCCATTGACAGTCCTTTATAACTAAAGTCCTTCTCCTGCGAAAAATCATATTCAAGTGTGGCTCTCAGTTCTGAAGCACTGCCGTACATAACAGTTGCACCATCAAGCACCCATTCTTTCTTTGTAATGTTGTAATCTCTAATCTTTCCGGCGTGTTTATAAATCCCCTGAAAGAGTTTGCGGTGGATAGAGATATACTCATTCGGAGAAAATGAGAACGCTGTTTCAGAAAGAATTTCTGCAATACGGGAAGAAACCTTATCTGCTTCTTCGGTACGTTCATCATCAGACAAATGCACTGGTCTTTCTTTATAATAGCTGTCAATAAGACTCTGTGCTTCCTTCATCGTGATTTTGCCTTCAATATTCTGAATGGCTGTATCAATCAAATATTTAGATGGTTTGAGTCCGTCCACCGCCTGAAGTCCGATTGCGGTACTCCAAGCATATCCTTTATGAGCTTTATCCGGTTCAGACTCCCTTAAATATTCCTTAAACGGGTCTTTTTCCATATCCACTACCTCGCTTCATAGTCTTATAATTCAAATCTGCATTATTCGCTTTGCTGCATATCCTCATCGGCTTGTGCAATCATCTGTCTGTACTGTTCTTTCACACTTTCCGGTGCAAGTATCTGTACCTTGCCATTAAAGCCAAACACCCAACCGAAAAAGGTAGGACTGGCTGATACTTCTGTCTGTACTCTGAAAGATGTCATATCATACGCAAGGGTTGTCACATCTTCTCCGAAGCGGTCAACCATTGTTTTCATCAGGCTGTTATCACACCGTAAATCCACAAGGACTTTTTCGCCTGAGAACATAAAGAAAACTTCCTTTGTGTAATTCTCAATATCAAAATTATCAGGCATAGGAATAATATCTTTATCCAATATCTCCGGCTTGGAAGCAATACGGTCTACCCTGAAATTGATAACCTTGCTTTTCTTCTCTGAATATCCGAGAACATAATAATAGTCCCCACACCAGAGAAGTTTATACGGACTGAGCTTATACACTTCGCCCTTGTTCTTCAGAACCTTTTTCTTTAATCCAGTATAATCATAATACTGAAAAGAAATCTGTTTACCTGCATTGATGGCATCGTTTATAGCGTCAATGATGTAATATATCTGCTCATTATCTGGCTTAATGCGATTGACCACATAGTTATTACGCTTCAGCTTTGCCACCTGCCCCGGACTGGTCATCGTATGTATCTTCTCAATCAAAGTTTCACTTTTCTTCTTTGTAATAAACTTCGATGACTCTACTGCATCAATCAGCAGTTTCAATTCCGGCAATTCAAACTTACGGCTGGCTACAAAGTATTTGCTCTGAGTAGAATGGATAGTAACAATGTCCATCCCAAACTCCTGAAGCGCAGCAATGTCTTTCGTGACCGTCGTTCTATGTGCAGATATTCCGTATTCGTCATTCAATATATTGATTAACTGTGTTGTGGAAAGAGGATTTTCTTCATCGGTTCTTTCCAGTAAAATCTTTTGTAAATATAAAATTCTTGACTTTGTTTCCATAATCTGCCCTTTCTTCGAGTAAATTATGCTATCGTTAGTGTCAATCCTCGGTATAGAAACCATCCAATACATATGTTGTGACTGGTGTTATATATAATTCATATTTAATGACAAGTCTGATTAAATCGTTTCCGTCAATCAGTGTTATCGGCGTACCTTCTCTCGCAGCCTCTCTTGCCTTATTGGTAAATCGGCTATTAGTAATAAATACTCCATAATCGGCTTGATATTTGTTCATCGCCCCAAGAAATTGATTGATATCTGGCTCACTCACTGGATTTGAATTAAATCTTTTACACTGAATAACCACTCTGGTTGTTCTAAAATCATCGGCATCTACGTGATATCCATAGCCATCAATACCACCATCATTTGACACCTGAACACCTTTGTTGGTAAACTCCACTCCCATCTTTGTAAGAAGTGCTCGTGAAAACTGTTCAAACTTTGCTGGAGACATATTAGCGATTGCACTCTGAAGTTTCACCTTGAAATCATCTAGCAATTCGTCATCTGTGGATTCATTCTCCTCGTCTTCAACCTCCAGTGTTTCTACTGGCTTGTTTTTCGATTTGTTCTTAGTCGAATGTTCCTCCCAATAGCTTCGTGCCTTATCTCTCACTTCTGCCTTAACATCAAAATCTTTTAAATCTACATTCGCTCCATCTTGAGTAAGTGTAATCTTTGGATTGAATTTCACATAAGATATGAGACCGACATAACTAAGCTCTTTAATAGCAAAATTAAACTTAAAATCAAATTTTTTATATTGATTTCCTGTTTTATTAGATATATATAGTTTCTGTTCAAATTCAGCAATATGCTCATCCAACTCACTAATCCTGTCTCTAATTTCAGAACGTTCTAACTGTCCACCTGCTTCCTGAAGGACTTGAAGGATTGGTTTAATAAGGTATGATACCTGTTCCTCTGTATTTAAATCGTCATAAAACATATTTGCATTTACACCTCTCATTTACTGTGCATACTTCTTGAAATTCTCTGCCTGCTCAAGAACTTCCTTGTAAACATCATCAATGGTTACTGGCGGATAGCCAAACTCATCAAGCAGCAATATCAAATCCACTTGCAAGTTTGCCTTGATATCATCACGGGCAGACCAATCGGTATATCGTGATTTATCATCAACAATCAGCTTTATCCTCTTGGATAATTCAATCATTTTATCGTCCGGATATTCAAACTCAAACTTCTTTGAAACTGCTTTCAAAATATCATAGAAAGCTTTTTCCTCATAATCTATTCCCATATTCTTGAAGGAGTTCTTTTCTGTTTTCAGTTCAGACAACAACTGTGCAAGCTGCTCCGCAACATCATCAAGGACTTCGTTAGCATACGCTTCATCACGACGACGGTTGTTATACTCATCAACAACTTTTTTGAGTCTACCTGCAAATTCCACACCCATAATCTTATTGACTTTCTTAAACTCGTCAATTGCCTGAGAAAGAAGTCTTTGAAGTATCTTGATTTTCGTATTCGGCAACTGAATTGCATTTATTTTATCCATATACTCATCACTGAAAATATCCACCGATATATGCTTTCCGGTTTCAAATAATTCCTCAATGCCATCAGACTGAATTGCACCCTCAAGCATTTTGCGGACACGAGCGTTCATCTGCTCAATATCTGGTGCATCGCCTTTTGTCAATTTGAAAAGGATAGAACGGACAGCACAATAAAAATGGATATAATCCTTATCTTCATCAGAGAATTTCTCACTTGAGCTGCAAAGATTAAATGCCTGTTTCATTCTCTTGACTGCTGCCATAAATCTTCTTTCCAGTTCTTCGGACAACTGCACATACTCAACCGCACGATTCAGGCAGGCAAGCTGTTCAGTAGGCGAACCGTTAAAGAAATCACTGCTGTTAAAGTTGTGGAACATCTGACCAAGGACTTCTAACTGGTCTTTTACAATCGTGATAGACTGCTCCACACCTTCAAATTCTTCGCTCTCAAAATTCGTATATTTCTTGAGGGCAGTGTTCATATTTTTCTTAATACCTATGTAGTCAACAATTAAACCTTTATCTTTGCCCTCGCATACACGATTTACACGAGAAATCGTCTGAATAAGGGTATGCTGCTGAATAGGCTTATCAATGTAAATCGTATCAAGCTCCGGCACATCAAAACCAGTCAGCCACATATCTACAACAATGGCAATCTTAAAGTTTGATTTCGGATTTTTGAACTGACGGTCAAATTCTTTCCTATCCTCTTTTGTGCCAAGCATATCAAATAGGTCTTTTTCATCATCTTTATTACGAGTCATAACCAACTTGATTTTTTCCATTGGCTTCAACTCTTTTTTATCTTTCTCACTCAGAACAACACCATCATCACAAATCTTCTTTTCTGTCCATTTCGGTCTGAGTTCCTTTACTATCTTATAGAAATCGTATGCTATATTTCGGTTGGAACATACAAACATTGCTTTGCCTGCTACGGTTGCACCTTCTGCCACACGGATTTCATAATGCTTGATAAAGTCCTCTGCAACAGCACGAAGTCTATCAGGATCGCCAATAATAACTTCCATTTTGGCAACTGCTTTCTGACTTTCTTCTACTTGATGTTCATTTGCTCCCTCAAGCTCACACTGTGCATAATATTCTTCAATCTGTCTTACCTTGTCCTGATTAAGCATAACCTTAGCTGCACGACCATCGTAAACAAGATTAACTGTAATACCGTCCTTAACAGCTTCCGTCATTGTATATGCGTCTACAACACCACCAAAGACTTCGATTGTTCCATCAACCGGAGTTCCGGTAAATCCAACATAAGTTGCATTTGGTAAAGAGTCGTGCAGATATTTGGCAAAGCCATAGGTTTTCTGAACACCTGACTCTGTAATCTTAACCTTTTGGTCGAGATTGATTTGGCTTCTGTGTGCTTCATCAGAAATACAAATAACGTTCGTTCTGTCTGTAAGAAGCTGCAAATCCTCTGTAAATTTCTGAATGGTAGTCAGATAAACACCGCCACTCTCTCGTCCTTGAAGCTCCTCACGAAGTTTCTCACGGGACTCAATACTTACAACAGTTTCATCTCCGATATATTTCTTTGAACCTACAAACTGTTTGGAAAGCTGGTCGTCAAGGTCTGTTCTGTCTGTAATAATGAGAATAGTCGGGGAAGAAAAGTATTTGCTTTTCATCAGCATACGGGTAAGGAAAAGCATTGTATAACTCTTGCCACACCCTGTTGCTCCGAAGTATGTACCACCTTTACCATCTCCTTCAGGGCGAAGATGAGTCTTGATATTCTCATACAATTTATTTGCCGCAAAGAACTGTGGATAACGGCACACTATCTTCAAATCCTTATCTGAGTTATCCGGAAAATAAATAAAATCTTTGATAACTTCAAGCAAACGGTCTTTTCGGAAAAGTCCCTTTATCATTGTTACAAGAGAATTGATACCGTCCAGTTCTTTATCGTCTGAGTTTATCTTTCTCCACGCATAGAAGAAATCATACGGGCTGAAGAAAGAACCATATTTATTATTTGCTCCGTCACTGATAACAACAAACGCATTGTATTTAAAAATCTCCGGAATATCTCTACGGTAACGAATTGTAAGTTGCTTATATGCGTCCATTATGGTCGTATTCTCTTGTACCGCACTCTTAAATTCAAGAACAACAACAGGAATACCATTTACGAACACAATGCCATCCGGAATACGCAACTGATTATTTACGCCTTCAATTTCAAACTGATTAACCACTTTGAAAATATTGTTTTCGGGAGTGTCGAAATCAATAAGTTCAATATAGAGGTCTTTCTGCGTTCTGTCCTCACGGTTAAGAATAAAGCCATCGCAAAGCAGCTTAAATACAGCTTTGTTTGCTTCATAAATCGTACCGGAAATATTACGCAGCATTAGAAAGACACTATCCACCTCACTCGGTGTGATACCGTCTTTCGCATAGCGATTATAAAGGTATTGCTTCAGGTCGTCCGTAAGCAGAACCTCTGTCCTTTCTCTGTGTATCTGGTCGCCACTGACATAGGTGTACCCCTCGTCTTTGAACAACTCCATTATTGACATTTCCAATGCGTGTTCATTAAAATTTGCCATTGCGTTCACTCCTTTTATCAGCATATATCTCTTTCAATATTTGCTTATGTCGCTGTTCCATTTCATAATCCTGATATTTCAGTCCCAATTGGGCAAGCATTAGAGTTCCTTCCATATCATCTATATTTCCATAACTTACTGCACGACTTACTCCAGTCAATGCCCCAAGTATTAGCCTCGTGCAATCAAGAGCAAAATCTATCAACTCCTGAATATCAGGATATGTAACCGGATTTTTATCCCATACGTTTTCTTCTGCCAAAATATGTTTCTCGTCATTATGAGCATATATTTTATTTCTTTGAACACGAATATTCTCTTGTTTCTTACTAAGAGAGCAAAAACGCTTTTGATATAATTCTAAAAACTCTGAAAATGTCAGATTAACCCGTACTGGTACTTTTTCAAAATCAGGTGTATCAAACAATTTTAGAATTTCTCTTTGGCTTTTCACTTCATTTTCATAGAAACATTCTTCCGTTGGTTTCAAATGATGCTGATATGGAACTTGGAAAGAATATTCTCTACCATCTTCCTTAATTGTTACTATATCTCTATATTCTGGAAATAAGTCCAAATTATCTCTGCAATACTTTAAGAGCAAACCAACTGAAACAACGTCTTTTGTTTTATCATACAATTTTGCAATTTCCATAAAACAAGCCTTTTGCAACGCCCCATATACTACTTGATAAAAGGCAGGAGAAAGATTCATTTCATCGTTATACTTCTTGCTCATTTCTCTATACTGCATCATAATTGCATAATACGCATTAGCGTCAAATGCACTTTGATATAAGTCCTCTGCAAGTTTGATTAACTTTTCTTTATCCATTTTTCACACTCCTTGCAGTAAATGATAATTTAGCGGCTTAACTCAGCAAGTAATACGTTACTCAGTTCTTTTAGGTTGTCAATTTCATTATTGTTTATTGATATGCTTTCCTCGACAGCAAGAAATTGACGGTCTAAAGCAACAAGAACTGTATCGGATTCCGGTATTTCAAAAGTGATTTTCTGCAAATCCTTGATTGGTAGCTGAGGTTGAGCAGAGCCAGACTTAAATCGTTCAATAGCAGCCTTCATATATGAGCTTTTCAATAAGACATATATGAAATATGGAGAAAGCCGCTTAGTCTTAGGGCGTATGATAAGCATACCGGAGTTGATTCGCACATTTTCATACTTAATGTGCTTGTCATATAAAGCAACATTGCCGAGCGTTCCACGAGAGGTAAGAACAATGTCGTAAGGAGATAGGTGTCCTTTATTCATTAGTTTGTCCTTTTCCTCTGAAACGAACATACAATTATCAAAGTTAAAGCCCGTAGATGTAACATTAGAAGCATTTAAGAACAGACAATAACCTGTTGAGGTAAATTCATCAAATGTGGGATAATTTTTCCCTCTATCTCCATCAATGAAATCAACAAGGTCGCCAAGAGCTGTTGGGACAGTATGATTATTGATTACGGTTTCAACCCAAATTGCTTGTTCTGTATTTGCTAAATTATCATTTATCTTCTGCTTTAAAGCAATTCTTTCTGTAATTGTCTTATATCCGTCTACAATCTCTTCTTGCTTTTCATAGGGCGGAACTGGTAACTCTACCTTACACATTTCGTCCCAATCCATAACTTCTCGTACACTGCCGTGTGACTTAAAGCGGGCATATCTATCAAATTCCGGTCTGCTAAACCAAAGCATTAAATACTCCGGAATAAGTTGTTTCTCATCTATTATCTCGAAGACTGTATAAACATTGCTTACAAGTCCTTCCTCATAATCTTCCAACAGAGCAATCCCTATTTTATCTCCTCGCCTTGATGTATCTGGAATATATGTAAACTGCCCTTTTTTTACCACTTTATATTTCTTAAAATCCGTTCCAACTGTATTTGCAATAGATGGAATAAATTTCTTTTGAACAGAAACACCAAGTAAATTTTCTTCTTTTCCCTCAGAATTTCTAATATCAACCTGACGGATAAATTGCCCCAACTGTTTATAATTCGATTTCATATCCCAACTCCTTAAATACAGCAAGCAAATCTGATTTAGATTTTTCCTCTTGAACAAGAAGTTCTTTGAGTTCTCCCTGCAATGACCTCATTTTTGTATCAAAGTCGATGTTCTCATCACGATTGACAAAC
This sequence comes from Blautia obeum ATCC 29174, assembly GCF_025147765.1. Lineage (NCBI taxonomy): Bacteria > Bacillati > Bacillota > Clostridia > Lachnospirales > Lachnospiraceae > Blautia > Blautia obeum. The sequence continues at coordinate 212,923 of NZ_CP102265.1, read as the reverse complement.
TCAATATATCTGCTCGGTACAAGAGTAAATCCTTTTTCCTTTACTTCATCAAAAGAAGCAGAATAACAAAACTCTGGTACATTCTCATAAGTTTCCTCATAGCCTTCCTGCTGCCAGTTATGATATACACTTGTAACTTTGGCTCTATCTTCCTCTGTCAATTCAATGTACTTCTTCTCATAAGGACTGCCCATCTGTCGTAAATCCATAAAGAGTATTTCATCTTCTCGATTACGATAGCGTTTTAGCTTTCCGTTCTGTTCCACAACACGAGCCTTTTTATTCTTATTGAGTACCCAAAGGGTAACGCTGATGTCAGTGGTATAGAAAAGGTTTCTCGGAAGAATAATAATCGCTTCTACCAAATGATTTTCTATAAGTTGCTGTCTGATTTTCAGCTCTGTACCGTCATCGGATAATGCCCCATTAGCAAGCAGGAAACCTGCCACACCGTTTTGTGAAAGTTTGGAAACAATATTCAGTATCCAACCATAGTTTGCGTTGCTTGTTGGTGGAACTTCGTATCCATTCCAACGAGGGTCGTCTACAAGCTCATTCTCGGCTCTCCACTGCTTCTGATTGAAAGGTGGGTTTGCCATAATGAAATCTGCTTTAAGGTCTTTGTGTTGGTCGTTGGTAAATGTATTGGCTGCCATCTCTCCAAGATTTGCGGAAATACCACGGATAGCTAAATTCATTTTTGCCAGTTTGAAAGTGGTATTTGTGTATTCCTGACCGTAAATAGACACTTTCTTTTTATTACCGCTATGTGCTTCTACGAACTTGATGGACTGCACAAACATACCACCCGAACCGCAACAAGGGTCATAAAGTATTCCATCGTAAGGCTCAAGCATTTCGGCAATCAGGTTTACAATACACTTTGGTGTGTAGAACTCTCCTTTACCTTTTCCTTCTGCAAGAGCGAACTTACTAAGAAAATACTCATATACACGACCTATAATGTCGTTCTCTTTATCATCTGTATTGATACGATTGATTTCATCAAGCAAAGAAGCCAACTTTGCCGTATCAATATGTAAGCGGGAGTAATAGTTATCCGGCAAAGCACCTTTCAGTGCCGGGTTGTTCTTTTCAATCGTATAAAGTGCTGTATCTATCTTCAGGGCAATATCGTCCTGCTTTGCATTTTCAATAATGTACTTCCAACGACTTTCTTCAGGAAGATAGAATACATTTTCCTGAGTATAAAACGGTTTCATATCCGCATACTTTTCGCCGTGTGTAGCAATAATCTTATTACGGCATTCCTCAAACTTGTCACTGGCAAATTTAAGGAAGAATAAACTCAGAACAACGTGTTTATACTCCGCAGGCTCAACAGAACCTCTCAGTTTATCAGCACTTTTCCAAAGTGCTTCTTCCATTGATATTTCTTTCTTTGGTTTAGCAGCCCTTGCCATCTATAATTACCTCCGTGTTTTAATCTTCGTCTAAAATAACTTCGCATATATCTCCGATGTCACAATGAAACACCTGGCATATCCTCATCAGTACTTCAAGAGATACTGGCTCATTCTTATTTATCTTCGTTGCGGCGTATGATGTGATTTCGGCTGCACGCATTAAATCCTGTCTTTTCATTTGATTGTCAATCATAAGTTTTTGAAGTTTGTTATAGCATATCTTCATCAGTAACACCTCTTCATCTTATAATTCTTCTTCGTTACAGTTAACCATTTAACATTATATATTAAATTTTCAGGAATTTCAAGATTTCGGACAGAAATGTAACCTTTCATACACTAAGGTGTCACTTTTTACAAACACCTAATACGACTCTTTTAAAGAATAATAAAAAAAGAGATGCCGAAGCACCTCAATTATACATTCTATTATTAACATTTAATGCAATCATTGCTATGACCTTTATCTAACACATATAAAATTGATGTAGATTTAGAAGAATTTAGCGAAGGTTATGTAGCACACATCTATCTTGATTACGGTTGCTACAACGGATATATTAAGAAGCTGCTAGTAATGTTGTTTATCCTTGCCGATGATATTTCCTTTTTAGATGGCAAAAAAGAAGATGCCGATATGCTTTTCACTTATCACACACATCCTATTTTCCTAAAAGACAGAGAAACAACCGATTTCTCATAATGTACCCGATGGCTACTCAACCGAGCAGCCATCTTTTCAAATTTCCAGACACCGTCTGGAATTTTTAATATGCCGGAATACCGTATCCATAGATATTGCTGCTTCCGACTGTGTAACTGTCGTATTTCCTGCCGACCTTGCAGACTGTTTAATTGTTTTCTCCGTACGTTCCAGAGTTCGGATGCTCTGTTTTCCGACAGGATTGACTGATTGTTTTTGAAGCTGCTTCTCTGCACGCTTGGTCTTGAAATTTTCAATTCCCGTTTTGGCTTTCTGATAATTCTGTCTTGTTTCACGCACACCCCATCTGCCGACTTTATCCGCACAGTATGCTGTTTCGCGAACAGTCCTATCCGTTGCCGCTTCGATTTTATCGGAAGCATATTTCTCTGCGGAATTTTCCAAAGCGTTAGTAGAATGTTCTGCCTTATCTTTCATCATCACATAAGCTTTCTTCATTCGCTCCGTGGCAACTGCTACCTTATTTATGGTCTTGATTGTACCTTTGCTTGTATCTCTTGTTTTTATATCAGCCATCGGTTTCCTCCTTTCTCGAAAAATAATAGAGAGTGGGGTTTAATCCACTCTCTTAGCGACAACAAGCCTGCCATTGTTTCTTGAATATTCACAAGTAGAAAGAGAAATCAGCTTATCGCCATACTCTGCCGATACTCCGGTATCATACAGAGAAAGTTCCTTGCACTTGGCAACATACGCATCAAACTCTGCCGCATTTTCTGTGTCTGTAAACTCATAATACTTAAAGCTGTCGGAGCTGTTTGTATAAACAACGGTCTTAAATACTGCAATCACTTCATACTGGTGTCTGTCCGTCAGTGTATCAAAGATAATCGTCTTATGACCTTCCCAAAAGCTCTTGTTTCTGTACTTCATCAGTCCCGTAAGTAAAAGTGTCCGTTGCTACAAGCAACGCATATTAACATCAGTGCAAAATAAGAACCTATCAATCGTAATTTACAATTTAAAAAATGGGCAACTCCGATTGGAATTGCCCACTCATTGCACTAATTATGCGATTTTTTCTTGCTTGCACCGATTTCTGCATCAATTGATGTAAATCGCTGTTTTTTTAGTTTTTTATCAAATGAAGTACGTCCCGTCTATTTGGTTAAACGGTACATCGTTACATCAGCTTAATACAGCTTAGCACCAGCCGGAATATGGTTATCAACCATCAGAAGATGCAGTTCTTCATCCTCTGAATCCTTCAGGTTATTCACTGCTGAAAGCAGCATACCGCAAGACTCGATTCCCATCATCTTTCTTGGCGGAAGGTTGGTGATTGCGATCAATGTCTTACCAACTAATTCTTCCGGCTCATAGTAAGAGTGGATTCCGCTTAAGATCGTGCGGTCTGTACCTGTTCCGTCATCCAGTGTGAACTGAAGGAGCTTCTTGCTCTTCGGAACTGCTACACACTCTTTAACCTTTACAGCACGGAAATCTGACTTGCTGAATGTGTCGAAATCAACAGCCTCTTCAAACAGTGGCTCAATCTTTACATTAGAGAAATTGATTTTCTCATTCGGAGTAAAGAATCCGTTGTTGTCGTTGGCAGCCGGAGCTTCGTCAGCATCTGCTTTGGATGCATTCTTGTCGGAGTCAAGGGACTTCATTGTCGGGAAAACTGATTCGCTTACCATACTATCCCGTACTGTCAGGTATTATACATTATTTTCAAAAAGACTTCAACCTATTATAAGGTATTATTCAGTATGTATTTGTTGTAGTTCTGTTGCACACCACATAATTCTGTTGCACCTCATAGAATCGAACCCACAAGGACTCTTTCCTAGAATATGTCTAAATTATGTGATAATTTTTCTATTGCTTCTGTTTTTTTCATATCGGTGACTTCGGCATATATATCCATCGTTGTCTCAATATTTGCATGTCCCATAACTGCCTGTATCACCTTAATATTCGTTTCATTTTCGCAGAATCTCGTACAAAAAGTATGTCTCAAATGATGGCAGGAAAAATGTGGAATAATGATCGGCTCTCTTTTCTCCTTTTTTGCTTTTAAAATTTCTTCTGCATTGTAGTTTTCCCGGATGCGTTTGATTGTCCGGTTGACTGCCTGCGGATTATGAAGATTGCCAAACCGATTTGTAAATATAAATCCCTCCATACCGTCCAGTGTAACGGTACTGAATCCATTTTCTTTCTGATATTCATACTCTTCCATAAAAGCATTATATACTGGCTCCATCATCGGAACTGTACGAATGCCCGCCTCTGTTTTAGGTAACGAAACAGCAAATTCGCATTTGGTTGTTTCTGCTCTGCGTGGATAATATGTAACACTGTGATTAATATTGATCAGTCGTTTCTCTAAATCAATATCTTCCCATCGAATCCCAATAATCTCACCTATACGACATCCTGTACCTAAAAGAACCGTAAACAATGGTGCCCAATGATTAAATACCGGACTGTTCGATGTATAATTCATAAATGCTCTCTGCTGTTCTACTGTCAACGCATGTCTCACTCCATGATTCCTCCCTGGTTTCTTTTTTATTTCTGACATTACACCATGAGATGGGTTGTTTCGGATAATATCATCTCGCACTGCTAACTGAAATGTTGGATGAAGCACCGTATGAATCGTTTCCAGTGTATTAACCTGCAATTTTCTTTCATTTATCAAATGATAATAAAAGTACAGTACATCTGAATATTTAATTTCACCGATTTTCTTCTTTCCAAAACTGTCTCTGACGTAATGATCATACATGTACATATAATTGGTATATGTTGTTCGTCTCAACTCTGTTTTCGTAGAAATATATCTATCAAATACAAAATTAAGATTGGCATTTCCCGCAGCATACACATCAAGACCGTCTAATTGGTCTTTCAACAATTTCTGCTCTTTTTCCCTTAACTTAACCAAATCCTTGGAATATGTATATCTTCTTTTTCCAAATGGATCTGTATAAGTGTATATGTACATCAGGTCGGACTGGCGTTGACTCTCGCCTTTGCGTAAGGCCCTGCCTCTGTTATCTTTTCTTGCTTTTGCCACTGTAACTCCTTCCTAATGTAGCAAGGAGTCCTTGTGTTACTTTTCTGGCATCTGATATAAAAGCTCAATACCTTTTTGTATCGTTTGTGTTGTAGTCAGCTCATGCTTCGCTGCATACTCTGACAATTTCTGATATTCTTCCTCTGTTAAGCGGAAACTTACATTTTTCTTCTTAGGGGATTCTGCTTTCGGTCTCCCCATTTTAGCCACCGTATGCACCTCCTTCATAGCTTGATTACATTATACTTTTTGTCGTGCAAAAAGTCAATACTTTTCGTAGCACAAAAACTCTTGCAATACTATTTATCACTAAATACCGGTTCGGAATGTTTCCAGATATGCCTCAAAAATATCACAGTTCACCAGTACCAATTTATCCAGCTTATAAACAGCATTTGCTTCCTTTGCCATTTTTTCAAACTTACTTTGACACATGCTGTATATTTCTGCACCTTCTTTATAACGAACAAATCTTTTCCTATTTATAATATGTCTTTGCATTCTTTCGCTCCTTTCCCAATTTATAACAATCCCACAGGCAGCCATCGGGTAACAGCTTCATTGGTATTTCACCATCTTTCCAGACCGGGTAGCCTTCCCGGAAGTATCATTATCAGAAACAGTATCTTCGCCACAAAAATCCCACTTCCTGATCACAGTCAAATATTTATCGCTCGTGCCTTTACTTCAATATCATTTTGATATTTCTTCGTTTACAACATTTCTACTTTGCGTCACGATGTCGCAAAGTTATAATGCAGACAGTCTTGGCGTATTTGCTATATAGCTCCTCTGTTTCATATGTCCTGCAGGATAAATATTAAATTTTCAAGGTACAAACAATGCTAAATAGCTTTTTCAGCAGAAAGGGATGCTTTCAAATGTTTTTTAGCGAACTATTTTAAATCCAATAATTGTTTTTATCAATTTTGTTTCCAGACGTCTGCGAAGTGTTTCATCTACACAATAATGAACACAGCCATACTCATCATACATTTTTCTGACCGATAATTTTGCAATATATCCTTCATAATGTTTCAGAATTTTATTTATCGCCTGAATGTCACCCTCCAATGCTCTTTCGATTACCCAAAACGGTATCAATTTTTTATTATTTACGCTTTTTTCTTCCGTTTTCACCTGCATTTTCCTCCAGCATAATCTTTAATATTTCAAGCGATCGTGTACGATGCTCATGTACCGTACTTCTTACCAGGTTCAGTTTTCTTGCTATATCCGCATCATTCATTTCCATAAAGTATGACAAAAGAATAATGTCCCTTTTTCTCTCTGTCAGTGCAGTTAATGCTTCTGCCAATAGAGCATTTTTTACCTCTACATCATAACCGCCTGCCCGAAAATAGCTTTTTTCCAATTCATATTCATCAAATATAGAAAGGCTCTCCATCTCTTGTTCAGATAATTCTGAAAACAAAGTTTCATGTTTTCTAAGATAAGCTAAATGCCTTTCATAATCCACTATTTCGCCCTTTAGTGCCAATTTGCATTTTCGATCAAACTGGTGCATTACCCTTTTCTCATCGTAGGAAGAAGATTGCTCCATAGAGTTCACCTCCTTCCCGACCATGAGATATGAGCAAAGGTCTTTTTCCCTTTCACCCTTATCCCGATTGGGAAGCCCCCATTGTTCGGGTTTAAAAGAAAAACTCTATAAAAAAGTTCTTATGATATACAAAAAACGTCCTTATGGATTGAAATCCATTGGACGTTTTCATATAAATAATCTAATATTCAAAAATAATTTTCTTCCTCCATTCCATATAATAAAAAAAGCGGAAACAATTTTTTATCATCTCCGCTTATTCTTGCTCTTTTCAATTTTATATTTCAAAATACCAACATACTGAGAGATTAAAATTATAAAGGAAGTCAGTGCAACTAAGGAAAGTATGGCTAGTATTCCTGCAAGTGTACAACAACCAGCAAATACAATAACAGCAATTAAGACTTTCATGGTTACTTTTTTGCAGTGTTCTTTTTCAGTATCATCAAGTTCTCGATTGACACACTCTACTGGTGCAGCTTTCAATATCAATATCGCACTTACTAATATAAGAAGCCATGCTGTACCTACCGTAAATTTATATTTACTGTTAAAATACATTGCTATTGTCTGTACAGTGACTGAACATATAAAACATGATCCAAAACTGTTAAGATGCACGCCACCTGCATAAGTCCGTAGCAACATAAAAATCCCCGTAAATATTGCAAATTCCGGAATCATATGCATATATATTGCTATACTCAAACAAGTTACGAAACAGCATAGCATCTCAAGTCCAATCTGAAAGCCATATTGATATATGTCATATGATTCCGAAGGAACTGCACCGGTCTTAATAACATATTTTGTTAATTTTTCTGACAGCCGTCTCATTTCAAATCTTTTTAAGTTTTTTCAAGTCCTTCGGAACTTTCGGCTGGTGAAAGATATAGCAACATGCACTATCCGCTGACACTTTTCCAAGTTTTAAAGATACATTTGCCAGTGCTTTCGCTGACTGAGCTTTTACATTTTTCATATTCATAGTAAAACTCTCCTTTCGTTTTCTTTTTAAAACAATACTACAAAAATACATTCCATTTCTTTTTCTGTAAAAAAAACGAGTATTCATGTAACTTTTTCCTATGGCACTACTACAAACACCAATATTTCTTAACAAAAAAGGTTGCAATGAATTCATTGATCATTACAACCTTTTTGAGAACCATACTTTTTTAAGTACCATATCCACAATAATATCTCTTCTATTTTTTTTTGATATTCTTGTAAATCCTCCACATTCTCCAAATAATCATACACTCCTGCCTTCAATACCGAAAAAATATCCTGCTTTGTCCCATTTTCAATCAAAGCAAGAATTGGAATTGTATTTCCCAATATCCCTTTTACTCTGACGATAAATTCAAATGTTCCTTTTTCAACCATTTTTTTATTAAAATACATAATAATAACATCTGGAGTAAAATGCTTATCATCATCCGACCAATCATAGGTGCACCACTTCAGTTTATACTTTCCTTTTGTTATTTTATTTGTAGTTTTAAATATTTCTCTATGATCACTAAACAATAATATCTTTTTCATTCTACCCTACCATGACGTTCAAATCGTAAAATTATTTTTACATTTTATCATGTTATTTCAAACATTATTTACATTGTAATAATTCCGACTATTCGTGTAATTATTCCTTTTCTCCGTACAACACGACTCTCACCAGAAATCTTTCTGGTATAGAATCATCAACTGTAACTATTCCATTATACTTCGCTGCAGCTCGATAAACTGACGGCAAACCAACGCCATGATTTCCAGCATCGGATTTCGTAGATTTCAGTCTCTCATCCTTCATTTTTATTAATTGCCCCTGGTAACTATTCATTAAAAATATCAGCAGATTGCCTTTATCATATTTCATTTGGATTTTTATGTACTTCTTCTTTTTTACCCTTTCAGCCGCTTCTACAGCATTTTCTAATAAATTCCCAAGTATCAGACATATATCCGCACCCTTAAACTCCATCTTCATAGGAATCTTTATATCCAAAGAAAAATCTATCCCTTTCTTTTGTGCTGTTACATACCAATATCCAAGTAGTGAATCAATTACAATGTTGCCACTATTGGCAACCACAGATATTGATAAGCCACTTTCATCCATTATGTCCTGGATAAATTCTATGATTTTCTCGTCTTCTCCTTTCTCTGCGTAAGCAAGAATAGATACTAGATTATTTTTCATATTATGTTTCATGTCTCTTAATTGCAACATGGAAAGTTCTCTTTCTTGTTGATGTCGTTCACATAATTCCAATTGTTGTTCATAAACTGAAGTCATCCGCCTTAACTGTAAATCATCCGTCAACTTCACATAAATATAAAAAATCAATATATTTAAGCACAGCAAAATAATCGCAGCAATTGCAGAATGAAAATATGCACGATCATTATTTATTTTGTAGCTAAATAAGAAAACCTCATTCATAACATAAATACTTCCAATTGGAATTAAAATTAACATAATACTGTATTTAACAGAAAATTCTGTAATTCCACCTACCGAAAATATTTTTCTTAGTGCAAATATAATCAGTAAAAATAATATTTTTGATATGACTGATCCTAGGATTCCGTACATCTGAGAATATCTAAATTGATTACAATAGATTGAAAGTATATAACCACTTACTGTTTCTATCATCATCCAAATTGCATTAAAAGCCAGAACAAAAATACATTTATTCAAATTCCTTCCTTCATAAACACACATAGCTGAAATAAATGTTATTACAATTGTAACGCTTATATTGATGTAAACTGGTAATATACTGGCATTCAAAAGCATTAACTGCCAGACTGCAAAAATGGTGTAGCCAATTACAATTGTTATCTTTTTCTTTCTTCTTGTAAAAAATATAGAAAAATAGCAAGAAAACAGAAATATCGCAAATATTACGAGCAATATCTCTGTCACATTCATCAACATTTTATTCACCAACATAAAATGTATCCTCCATCGAGCAGTACTGTTCACTAATCATTTTTCTTCTATCTTCACTGATTGAAATCTTCTTTCCATTATCCATTATAACAAAGTCATATGCCAATCCATCCACATGTCTATAATTTACAAGAAAAGATTGATGCACACGTAAAAACGGCATTTTACAGTTCTTCAAGCTTTTCTCAATCTCATTCAGTTTTTCGTATACTTCATAGGTATCTTTTTCTGTTACAATGGATATTTTTCGTCTATTGCTTTCAAAATATAAAATGTCTCTTACCGGAACTTTATAACTTATTCTCTTATAACTATATCGAAAATAAAAATCGGTATTATTTATATCACTGAATGCAGCTTTAAAACATGTTTCCATCTGTTCTTCAGCTACTGGCTTCACGAGAAATTGAAATGGACGAACAGAAAAAGAGTCTCTCATATGATTTTCATGGCTTGTGACGTAAATAATCAAAACATTTTTGTCATACGTTCTTATTCTTTTTGCTACTGAGATACCATCTTCTTTCGGCATTTCAATATCAAGATAAATAATATCAAATTTACTGTCCTTTATAATAGCATCCAGCAAACCTTGTCCATTCCAGAAAACTTCCGTCTCTACTTCAACAAAATTTTTGTTTGCTATTTTTCGTACTAAATTTTCAATCGTTCCTGTAATCTGTATATCATCATCGCAAATTGCTATATTTAGCATTTTAATCCACTCTCTTCTGTTCCCTTTTTCTCTTTTCATCCAATTTTTTAATAATTTGTATAATTGACCATATCATTTCCTGATCATATTTATCCAGGTTCTTGTATATCTCCACAAGATCATAGTATTCGTCCAACGTCTCATTCACTTTCATTTGTCCCTGTAAATCTCTCTTAACCTCTGATAGCCCTAACAAATAATCTGTTGTCACATTAAAATATACCGCTATTTTTTTTAGAATGTCTACTTTAATAAACGTAACATCTCTTTCATATTTACTGAGCATCTGTTGTGTTATTCCTAATTCTGCGGCCAAAATTTCTTGTATTAACCCTCTTTTTTCACGAAGTTGTTTGATACGACTTTCCATAATTGGTTACCTCTTAAACATATTTTACTATCATGCTACCTTAATTCTTTTCAGTCGGTACAAATAATAGAAGTAATCAATTACCTTTAATTATAAACTCCAATTTTCCCTATTTTCAAAAATACAAGCCCCCTGAAAGCATCAAATATAATGTGAACTTCCAGTCTTTTTCCGTCTAAATCGAGTGACACTATATATGTGACTCAAAATAATTCTATTTTTCTGTCTTTTCTCCATCTGATCCTGCATTTAAAAAGTTCATGATCTCCTCATATGACCGTCCACTTTTTACAACCGCTGACAGGATTTCTTCTTTCCTTATGGCATCACGCTTGTCTAGCAGCTCTTTCAGATTTGCTGTTGCCTGATCATATTTTTTCTTCGCTGCTATAACATCAGCCTCTGCTTTTTCAATCTTTTCTTCCAATGCTTCCCTGCTTGTTTTTCTTGTTCTTGCCATCTTTATTCCCTTCCTTATTCAGCTTTTTTCAGTTCCTTACTCAGCTCTGATGCAAAGTATTTTATACTGTTTGTATCCAGTCCAAAAGCTTTCAATATTACTTTCTGATTCGCTGTTACTGCATGATCCAGCCGATATATATTATCTAACTGGCGTACCATTTCTATTTTTTCCAGCTCTTTTAGTGCCGCCGGTACAGTCATATAATTCGGTCTCTTATCCAGTTTTTTCATCTCTTCTTTTAGTTTTATATACATCTTGCAGCGCACGATCATAGCTACGAACTCAACAAATATCTTCGCTCTTGCTGATTCTTCTGAATACACCCGGATGCTCTTATTTCCCAGATATGATTTATCTCCACGGAACAGTTTCTCCGATACATCCCTGCTCTTATATAGCTCGATTGCTTCCTTCGCACTCATCTTTTCCGATGTAATGATACAAAAATATCCTGCCAGATCGAGTTCTCTTTCTAACACACTGTTGCGTTCTTCCGGCAATACAAAAGCCTGGCTCTTTTCATCATAATGAAGGTTAAAGTACTTCTCAAATCCAGGGCCGAATTCCTTCACTTTATTCTGATACTTTTTCAGATACTGTGTCATCTGGTTGATCCTGTTTTCAATCTCTATCCGTTCTGCACTTTCTTTTGAAATACTATGATACAAATGAAAATAACGTTCTTTTTTATCACTTGCATACAGCCTGTGCCGTATTGTCTTTCCGTAAACTCCATATTCATAGATATTGTTTGCTCGCTTATTCTCGAATGTCCCTTTATTTTCCAGGATCAATCCATTTACAAGGGCAGACATCCCTTTTACCATGATTATAAAACTATACCCACATTTGTCCATATATTGTATGTTTTCGCAGCTGAAATAACCCCTGTCCAAAATAAATCCGATCTTCTTATAACCATATCCAGATGCCTTATCCAACATGAACTGAAGCTGGGAGATATCATTCAGGCTGCCAGGATATTTTTCATAAAATAATGGTTCCTGATTACGGGTGCCATACGCAACTGTATAATTAAATACTGCCTCTCCCACATCTACTTTCGGATGCCCAAATTCGACCATTTCTATATCTCCCGCCTGACAGTTTTTATTCGTTGAATCATAAGAAATATAGATCTTTTCGCGGTAATCCCGTGACTCATTCCATGTATTCAGAAAGCCTGTACTTTGGTTATCTGTTATTGAATTCAAAAAGTCTGATACCCTCGAATCACTGTATTGTTTCATCTTTTCCGTAAAAAGTGGATGGTTGTATGTATAATCCGGATAGTATTGTGCTGCATTATTTTCTGCTATGATCGAATAAACAACCAGATCTAAAAACAGCCCCATATCATGCGGTTCAAAATACTTTCCAAGGATATCTTTCAATCTGCATTCTTCTATGATCTTACGCAGTACAAAGTATGTTCCTACTCTGAGACAACTGCTTCTGTAAGTCCTGTTTTTGCATTCTGGAAGCTCTGCATCAGGAAAATATTTCAGGAAATTTTGATTCGGTCTCATAAGTTCCAGATCCGTATCTGACAGTTTTCCAATCGTTACTCTTTTGGGAAAAGTATACTTTCTGGATGGATCATAAACCCGGTCATACTCATACTCTATATATACAACATTTGACTTTTTTCTCCGTGTGATCTTGCCTTTTACAGTTGGTACTTTCACTAAAAAATCCAGATACATAACGCCCTCCTTTTAGGCGGTTATCCGCCTAAAATAATTGTACTATATTTCCCGATCTTCCGCAACGGAAAACCGCAGAAAACCGGGATTTTTTATGATTTTATTTTGTTCTTTTTTCTTTAGGTGGAAAAATTACTTGCAATTTACCACAAACCTTTGCTCAATCTTTTTACTTAATCATAAGTATACTCGATAACAAGAAAACTATAATGCTTAATACAGTGTATATCTTATTTAATAAATTTTTATTTTTTATTCCAAAGTACATCGTTATCCATATATACATCACCATTATCACTCCAAAAATAATACTTAAATAAATACGACTTTTTAATAGAATTGTTACTATTACTGACATAATTATAATATATATGGTTGGTATAATTGAAAATTGCAAAATAATTTTAGATAACTTAAAAGGTATATATAATCCATTTTTTTGTTTTTCCACAAGATCCGATAATTGTTTAAAAAAAGCTTGTATACTAAACTGAAATAATGAAAAGACGCCAAAAATTAGCAAAAAATATCGTATTTCTTTAAACTCCAATACTGGTATACTCCAGAATACTGGCAGCGTATATATCATAAAAGTTAAGGAAAAACATACAATTCCTATAATAATTGGTAGTTTACCAATCCTACTAATTGATATAACTGCTTTCCACACCAATGGATATTTTTTTAAAAAGTCCGGCATATATTCTTTTCCATAAAGTTTTCTTGCAATTTTTTCTTTTGAGTACTGATTTAGTAATATGGTATCGTTATTATTTTGTGCTACCAAAACCTTATCTAAATACTTAATATCATTCTCATATTTCAAATAATTTATATTCAAATATTTTGCCGTATATATAAATATCAGAATCATACAAACCAAATTAATAAATTCTATTATTACAGAAGTACAACTTGTAAGTGTTAAAATACTCAAAAAAACAAAAATCGCTTTCCATATATATATATATGATTGTTTTATTACATTATAAATATTCCAAGAAACTAACAACCCTTCAATCAAATATATAGTATACCCCCCAAATACCATCACATATTTATTTGATTGAAAACTTCCGCATGTACAAAATGCCAACAGCAATGACAATAGCACATATTTTATTACAAAAAAAGCATACTTGAGCACAAATACATCTCTAATTTTTCTTGTATTAAATAAATACAGAGTCATAGGCTTTACAACGATTTGCGGCATACTGTTTTTTCTCATCTTACAGATAATAGAAGCCAACATACACAAAAAGGATATAAAATAGATTTTACTATCAAACATTTTTATAGATTTAATTATGTTAAAAAAATCTTTTCCTATTATAGAAAGCACCATTGCTAAAAAAATTATTAATCCAACAATTGGTATATACATATTTCTTATTAGCCGAACTTTTTCTCTAATTTTATTTAAAGCTAAAAATTTATATACTTTCATCTCATTGCTCCCTACTTTCAATAATCTGAAGATACAATTCTTCTACACTTTTTTTACTATCAAGTCCATATTTCTTTGCAATTTCTTGTTTACTTCCAGCTGCAATAACTTCACCTGCACATATCATAATATATTTATCACATAACTCTTCCACCATATCTAATAAATGTGTAGAAATCAGTATTGCCTTATTATTAGCCCTTGATTCGATTAATAAATTTTTAAATTCTTTAATTTGTTTTGGATCTAATCCATTAAAAGGTTCATCTGCAATAAAAGCCTCATATTCTCGCAGCATTGCTATTGCAATCAACATTTTTTGCAAGGTTCCTTTCGATAGCATACTTGGAATTTTATGTAAATGAGGCTGCAATTCCATACGCTTTACAAGTTCCTGTATATCTATATCATTTGATGGATATAACGCATGAACAAATTGTAAATGCTCCATCAAAGTTAACTCTTCATAATAAACAGGTTCATCCGGAATATATGCAATATTCAATTCATCCATTTGAATATCTTTCAGCAACTTTCCATTTAATAATATCTCACCGCTTTTAGGAATAAGCTTTTTTACGATATTATATATAATTGTCGTTTTACCGGCTCCGTTAGCTCCGATTAATCCTGTAATTTCTCCTTTTTCCACTCCAAAATTTACATTTTTTAAAATAACATTTTCTCCATATGAAAAGTTTATATTTTTTAATTCTAAGTACATATCTGATCCCTCATTATTTTAATATTGTTCTTTTTACTACTACGTCTGGTGCTAATATATTTCCATCTAATTCATATTTGCATTTATTTCCAACTCCACAGATTTTTATAAGTATATCTTCTAGATTTATTTTAGTAGAAATTTCAATTCTGCTTTTTAATTTTCCATGCTGATATTCTTTCCCATATAAAAATGCTGTAAAATCCATAGTAATCGGATTAAAGCTTTCCTCTATACCACAAATTTTATCTACTAAAACGATATGTCCCTTTTTCTTTAATTCTATATCTATATTTCCTGATAGAATTTTTATTTTATCCAGTTTATATCGAATATTTTCACGATAATCATATCTTCGTAATGATCTATAAGATAATGAAACTTTTCCTTCTTTACATATATATTGTTCTTTAAGTGCCCTTCCTGAACCATCTATATTTCCTCCAACAGTTTTATTATCAAAATCATTTAATTTAATTGTTAAAAATTCACTAATTTCCATGCTTCTGTTTTTTAAGTTGTTTACATGCATCGTAAAATAATAAATATAAACGATTTTAGCCAAAACATTACTTTGGATTATTAGTTCATCTATATCATTTGGAACAAACTTTTTTAGATTGACTTTTTCACATAATTTTTCCCAAGCAGTTTCAGCAAATGTTTTTTCTAAACAACTATATATATCTGTTCCCAAAAATATTTGCGACTTACTTTCTATTCTTTCGCCAATTCTATACACTAAATTAGTATTAATTACATTTTTATATCCATATCCTTTAATGCCATCTGAAGTCATTAAATTGAATAATACATATTGACATATTCCATTCATTTCAATCAGCATTATATTTTGTTTTCCTAATTCATTTTTCAATTTGAAATACAGTTGTTTATAATCTCTTTTATTTACGATAATTTCACCGAGTTCTAATCTGTTACTTTTTTGTGCAACGCTACTTTTTAGGACACCCTTTTCTTCGATATTAAGAGGTAACTCTATATATTCGTTCTTTAAATCTTCGAATCTAATATCCTCATTTTTATATACACCATTATACATTTTACATAAAATCTTTTTTTTGATCTTCTTTCGAATTGAACTTCCATTTATTACACCTTTAATAATAGTTTGCTTTCCATCAATAATACGGATTTCTTCGTTCCAAGATGCAGAACTAAAAACTTCTTCATTTGCACCGTGAAATTCAAAATCATTTAATTGTATATTGTCTGATAAACGAATAATCTGCATATGCACCTCCCCCTCAGTCTGTTCGAAAACTGATTTAACATGGTTTTCATCATCCACTTTTGTCTTAAAATGAATAGTTAAACCGTCTTCTAGCTCCACATTATTCTTTTAATGATATTTCAAATTGATTCTTAACTTACGCTTTTAAATCTGACTTTTTTAGTTTTCAGACAGCCTCTCCTTTACATTTACGATTTATTTACAGGCTTATATCAAAACTTTAAAAAAATATTTGTTGACTTTCTAATTTAATAGTTGGACATCCATAAGATACATCCAGTTCCTGCCCATCTTTAACACATTTTGCAAACTTAAATTCCAAATCATTTCCAATTTCACTTATTGAATTTAATGTTTTCAAAACATTTCCTTCTAATAAACATGGTGGTAAAATTGATACAATTTCTCCATTTCTTACATATCCTCCTAATGCAATATTAAAAACAAAATGACCTGATACAATATCTACACTCCCGCCACCTAATTCTAAAGCAATGATCCCCTCTCTCATATTATCGATTATTTCATTTGCTGTTTTTTCTCCATTGTGTAAATATGTATTTCGCATACGTGGTAACGCCATATTTTCAAATGTTGCACACCTACCGTTCCCAGTATCCTCAACGCCATAACAAGAGGATATATACATATCACTAAGCAATCCATTAATAACTCCATTTTTTACTAAATCAACGTTTTGTGTAACACTTCCATCCGACGATAAGTTGTAATATATATAATCAATTTCATTACAACTATCACTTATATTGATTTGTTTATTAAATATCTTTTTCTTTAACATATTATTTAGAAGACTTTCTTTTTTAAAATAAATATCGCCTTCTAAATTATGCCCAATACCTTCATGAATCAAAACCCCTCCCTGCCCTGGACATAATATTACATTATACTTTGCAGTTTGAAGATTTCTAATTTTTAATTTTGTAATATTTTTATATTTTTCCACTATACTCTTTACAATTTCTTGCAAAGCACTACAAATATTTCCGTTTATTACTTTTCTTCTTCTAACAACAGGAATTATTCTTTCATCTAACATATATGTCACATTTACTTCTGCAAAGACATTGTTTATCATATCCGTTTTTTCTTTTTCAAATACATATTTATGTTTTTGCAAGATCATAGAAATAAGGACTCTCTTTACCGTTCCTACCACTTTTAGACTATGTACCAAATTTTCATACATAAGAGTCCCTATATCTAATTTATCTAATATATTTTCTTTCTCTTTACTAAAAATATCTTTACTATTTTCGACATATAATCGTCTATCGTAATTTTCAATAGTATACGCCCTTTTTCCTCCCTGCATCGTACTAGAAGCAAATCTTTCACCATTCAAGTAATAAACCATATATTCCTGAATTATTTCTGTTGAATTTTTTTCTATTTTCATCCAAACCTTCCTCAATTTCATTGTATAGGTTTCAATATTTGATTTAATATTTTAAGAACCCGTTCATTTTCTGTTCTCCAGTTACAATTCGTCTTTGTTAATTCACTCTCATATACATTAGCAATGCATTGTGTACAACTGTTTCCATTTGTGCACTCATGACATAGATAAAAATTCGGTGACATTAAATCCTTTATTGTATTTCCAACATCTTTTGTAAGAATCTGTGAAAGCTTATTCTTTTTTAAATTTCCCATTGAATAAAAAAAACATACACATGGAGAAACATCCCCATTCTCTCGAATTGCAATTTGATTTAAACCTAATCCACAATTATTTTTATAAGAAACATTTTCTGCTTTCCCTCCAACTTCATCCGAAACATTAACAAAAAAATTTATTGAACTATATTCTTTTTTCATCTTTAATGTTATGCTATAAAATTCTTCTACATTTAATTGATTCGCTAATTCGTTTGATGCAGCTCTTCCCACATCCATAGTCAAACCATATGTTATTTGCATAGCTCCCAGTTCTTTTACTGTTCGTGTTATTTCTTCTATATCACAAATATTATCTTTATTAAATGTAGAAGAAATAGCAACTTTAAATCCATATTTCTTTAAAAGGGTAATGGCATTACAGGCCTTCTCATACGAGTCTTTCACACCTCTTATCATATTATGATGTTCTTTGTTTCCATCTATGCTAATCTGAAAGACTGTATTATTTTTACACTCAGAAATTTCTTGCAATATCTTTTCAGTTATTAAATAACCATTACTCATTACTGCTACTGCTAAAAAATTCTCAGATGCATATCTGCAAATATCTGTAAAACCTTTTTTGGCAGTTGGTTCACCCCCAGTTAATGCTACCTTTATAACACCAGATTGTTTCAGATCACTCATAATTTTTATTATTTCATCTGATGATAATTCGTCATCTTTTTTATTTCCCGAGTTATTATAACAATGTAAACATTTTAATGGACATTTTTTAGTAATCTCAAATTCCGCATGAAAAGGAGTATATGATTCACTATCTCCCAAAACTTTGATTTTTTGTATATTTGGTTTTTCCCTAAATTCTATATATCCCTTTTTTACGCTTTCTTGCAAAAACTCGTCCACTATGGTTTCTATATCTTCTGATTTTTGCTTTATTTTTTCAGATAATATTTTCACGATATCTTCAATTTTTCTTGCACCATTACACAATTCTAATATATATGTGGCATCCTTATTAATTATTTCATACATAAAATGGCTTGACACAATAATACCATTTTCTTTTCTACTTAAATTATAAATATATGATTTCTCATATTGCTTCACTAAAACAACATTCCATTTTAATAATGGATACATATATGTTCCTCCTTTCCAAAAATAGCTACCAGAAAACTGGTAGCTATTTTCTGTAAAAATTTTGAATTTAGTAAGCAAGTGCAGTAACATTACTAATGCATGCAAGTGTCAGATAATTCATATCTGGTGCAAATCCTACTAAAATCTGAGCTGCTGTACATCCTGCACAAGCCGCAGTTTCTGTTCTTTCATATTTTGGATTTAACATGTAGCATTTCCTCCTTTCTTTTTGTTTATATTCTGATTATACATATATTTTGGTTTTATTATCTAACAATGTAATTATTACGACTACTCATGTAATTTTTATTAATACCAGAGCAAGTTTCGCCTGAGTAACTCAAAACTCACTCCGTGACTTTCGATTTTCCGGCAATCTTGATGGGGATTCTGCTCCCCATACCCTCAGATAATACATTTTTCACTAATATGCAGACTTGGCTCCTGTAAAAAAACAGTCGCATCGTGATCATATCTATCACGAAAAATCCATAAATATTTTTATTGTGTTACCGCCTGATATTTTTAAATCGGCTTTATATATAGAAATATCTTTATTTTGAAAGGAACTATAAAATGGCACGACCAAAGAAAGATAAAAACTTACGGCATACTCGTCATATCATGCTCCGTCTCACCAATACTGAATATGAAATAATTGCAGAAAACGCAAAAGCAACAAGTCTCCCGTTAGCAGAGTATGTCCGTAAACAGATAACAAATAAAAAAGTAATTGTGAAATATGAAATTGTGGCAGATTTACCGGAGTTAAAAAAATTAATTGCTGAATTTGGAAAGATTGGTAGCAATCTGAACCAGATAGCTCGTTACTTTAATACTGGTGGACTCCATTCTCAGGAAATGCGCAACGAAATCAAAAAGAGCATTTCTGAAATTTATAAATTAAAATATGAAGTAATAAAACTGGCTGGAGATTTTACCACTGTCAATGCAAATAATAGAAATAACACAGGAGAAAACTGATATGGCAATCCTGAAACATATTGCAAGCAAGAATGCCGACTATGGAGAAGCTGAACGCTATCTGATTTTCCAACATGATGAATATACGCAAAAACCAATTCTTGATGATAATGGGAATATGCTTCTTCGTGAAGAATATTATCTGGATGGTATAAACTGTGATCCGTTTACATTTGATGCGGAATGTCGGGAAACTAACGCTTTCTTTCATAAAAATCAATCTTTTAATGAGATTAAGTCGCATCACTACATCATCAGCTTTGATCCTAAAGATCAGGAAGAACATGGTCTGACCGGAGAGCAGGCACAGAAACTTGGCGTGGAATATGCCAGAGAGAATTTTCCCGGGCACCAAGCTCTTGTCTGCACCCACACTGATGGACATAATGGCAGTGGAAATATTCATGTACATATTGTAATCAACAGTGTGCGAAAGTATGATACCGAGCCACAGCCCTATATAGAATTTGACCGGGATTCAAAATCTGGATACAAACATCATCTTTCTGACAGATACCGAATTTACTTAAAACAAAAAGTTATGGATATGTGTCATTCCAATGGACTAAACCAAGTAGATCTTCTGACATCTGCGGAAAGAAAAATATCCGAAAAAGAATACTGGGCAAAACGCAGAGGTCAAAAAAATCTCGATGAACACAATACAGAACTGAAAAAGAAAGGACTTACTCCAAGACAGACAACATTTCAAACGGAAAAGCAATACCTTCGTGATGCGATTGATACGGTTTCTTCACAGGCAACATCACAAGAAGAATTTTCCAGATTGCTGTCTGATAGATATAATATTACATTTAAAGTCAGTCGTGGCAGATACAGCTACCTGCATCCTAATCGTCAAAAATACATCACCGGAAGAAATCTTGGAACGCTTTATGAAGAAAATCATCTTCTGCAGGTATTCCAGGATAACTCCAGCAGGCAACACGCAGAAAAATCACATTCTACTGACAGACCAGTTACAGATTTTTCAGAAAAGTCAAAATCGTCAGCTTCTATCCAAACTGACGAAACTACACACTCTTTCCTTTTTATAAAATCTGATTTACGACTTGTAACAGATTTACAGCACTGTATCAAGGCACAGCAAAGTCAGGCATACGCACAAAAAGTAAAGCTGTCTAATCTTAAGATGATGGCTCAGACAGTTGCCTATGTACAGGAACATGGTTTCCAGAGCAAGGAAGATTTAGATACTGCCCTTTCCAATGCCTCCGCCCAAAGCACTGATGCCAAAAATACTCTGAAATCCACAGATGACTCTTTAAAAAGTATAAATGAACAGATTCATTACACCGGACAGTACCTTGCCAATAAATCCATCTATTTCGATTACCGAAAAAGTCGAAATAAAGAAAAATTTTATGAAGATCACCGGGCAGAACTCACCCTTTATGAGTCTGCTCTCCGAGTACTCAAAGAAAAAGCACAGGGCAAAAAACTCCCTACTCTGAAAATGTTGCGTGAGGAAAAGAGTCGTTTAACAGAATTGCAGACAGTACAGCGAGATGAATTTAACTCCCGGCGTGAATATGAACGTGAACTTCGTACAGTATGCTCCAATGTGGATATCATTCTTAATCACCCACATATACAGGAATCTCTGCACGAAACGTCACAAGAACATTCTTGTTTCCGTTAAAAATCTCGATAAAAAATTTTCCAAATTATTGTTCCAAATTATTTTTCACTTTCTCCGTTGACTAAATTCATTTTTTCGCATATACTATGAATAGGAAAACAGGCGACATCCTGTTGGTGTGGCTGACACCTAAAATCCGAAACGAAAGCCGAACATGAATCGGAGAGTTGGCAGGCAACAGAAAAACCTGAAAGCAAAGCCAGACATATGGGCTGGAGTGTTGGCGGACAACAGAAAAATCAGTCTATAAGGGAGATGCACAATGCTACGGTATTGTAATCTCCCTTTAAATATTTTATACATATTGCAGAGGTCATAATATGACAAAATACAACAAACAGCAGGCCATTTCTATCATTATAGATTGTGCTGCCAAATACGAAGAAAATCTCAATGGCTATCAGCTCTTATTTATTTTAAAAGACAAGCATAAACATATTTCTTCTCTGGAAGTAAGTTTTTATCCATATAATTTTCTTCACCTTACAGGCATTAAATTAATTGATGGCACTACTGCTACTGATTTTTACAAGCGCTGTTTAAACCATAAATTAAGTCCTGAAGATTTTTCCTTCGCATCTGATGGAACTACTCAGTTAAAACTTGAAATTCTTCCACAACTTATGCTTAAAAATATATCAGCTAAAATGGTTGGAGATTTTAACGGATGCAATCCAAAATTATATACAGAAAAATTAACTGGTGGCGTAAAAGCCTGCCTTGGCTTTGTAAAAACTCATCGTGCTGAATATGTGCCAAATACAGTACTGAATACAGATATTCGCACAGTTACTAAAATTTCACAGCAGGTAATCGCTACATATCGTCGAAAAAATTCAACTTCCCCTTATCAGGAATTAGTTTATAAGGCCAAAAAAATCGACTGGGATACCATTACCTTTCCGAAAGAATATGACTATCTCACCAAGCCAGGAAAAGATGGCGCATAACGCCATCTTTTCCTCAAACTATCCATCATCATTATTCTAAACTACTTTTCACTTATATCAAAGCACATTATAGCTAAATCCCCAGTCATAGAAAACATTTACATAGCAGGTTTTTGTATTATTGGTTGCAGAGGAATAACCATCAATTTTGTAATACTGTCTCTGAACAACCTTATACTTTGTATACAGCGGCCTATACTTAATCTGATAGGTTTTTCCACTAGGAACAGGCAAACTATACTGCACAGAATATGACTGACTCTTTCCAATCGTTACTCCTAAAGAAGCAGATATATCACCTGTACTGGTATATGAACCACTAATTGTGTTCGTCACTGTATCTGTTTTATTTACAGTAACTGTACCAGGCCCAGCCCCCTGTGGTCCCAATCTCCATGAACCATAAGTTGTTCCCTGATTTGTTTTACTGTCAACTTTCCAGTAATAATATCCATCTGTTCGTGGCTGTATTTCATACTCTGTTTTATCAGATAACAAGTTTACATGTTTTACTTCACTATTTCTATGCGGATATTCTGCAGCCATTACTTTTACTGGTAACATTGTCACTATGCTAAGTACAAGCACTGTTAAAAAACTAATCATTTTTTTCATCCAATCGCCTCCTTTTTTTCTTTAAAGTAAAATATGTGCCTAAACCTATGAACATCAATGCCAATATTAGAATGATGGATAGTGGGTATTCAAAAATGTAGTCATATGAATGCTCATAAGCTGTTTTAAAAAGTTCCATATTTCTTTTCTGTTGCCATTCCGCAAAGAAAGGAGTACTTATTAATCCCAAAATACCAATAAGTAAAAATGTAATGCTATAATTTTTATTCTTTTTAGGGGGAGTCGTTTTATTATCATTTTTTTCATCAACGTCTCTTGATTTTAACATTTCGTCAACTTGAATATTAAATTTCTCACTCATTAAAATAAGAGTATTAATATTAGGTGCAGAAATTCCCATTTCCCACCTTGACACTGCCTGTCTTGTCACCCCTACTATTTCAGCAAATTGTTCCTGAGAAAGCTTATTATCCTGCCTTATCTTAAGAATCGTCTTTGCAATATTTTGATTACTATCTTTTGATCTATTCATGAGTCGCCCCTCCTTCCTTTTATTTGATTATATTATACTGTTGCTCCGCAATTAGAGCAAGCAATAAGACTTTACATTTCCGCAATTAACTATTGCTTTTTGGTTTTTTCACTTTTTACTATGTTCTATGTCTTGTCCCATCACTTCCCGCATAGTTTTCTGCCCACTTCGTCTTGCAACTTCTTCCTTTTTCTCATTCAGTTTTGTAAGGACAGATTCTTTTTGACGGTTCTTTTTATCTTTTGGTGCAGCATTATTCTTAAGTCCGTCAATCATATTATAATTTGCTTCCTCTGTGATTTCCGCACTTCGCAGGTATTCTCCATTCTCCATATACTTCTGCCAGTTATCCAGTTTCGGTTTATAGTCTTCTGTCTGCTCCTGCACTGGCGGATGAAGCGAATCAAGAATCTTCTGTTTTACTACATCATCAAATCCATTGTAAGTACCGTCTACAAGCACATTCCCGTTCTGATCTAAGACTACATACGCAACATCTTTCCCATATTGTTCATGCTCCATAAGAAAATAATTTTTTCCCTCTATCAACAGATAATCTATTACTTCCCATGTTCCGTCTTTTCCCTCTATTTCATATCCAACTGTATCTTTGGTAAGTCCACCGCTTTCTGAAGATATGACTTTCATAAAATCAGAAATCTCTATAAAAGTGTCTTTGTTTACATAGTAAGTGGTCATGACCCCCTCATCATTCAGGATCAGCACATCACTGGTACTGACTGCATGACCTTTATAATTGTGCGGCTGTTTCTTCTCCAGCTCCTTTTTTATCTGCTCCGGTGTTTCTCCCAGCTTCATTGTTCCCAGATACACCTGTTCATAATTTTCCATCTGCACAGGAATCTGATCCTTTGCAAGTTCCTCATAGGTTCGGAAAAGAAGATTTCTCAATTCCGGTTTCTTTTTTAGCTGATAAACTGCAAACTGACTTGCACTCATTCTCCATCCACCTCCAGATCTGCTTTATAGATTTCTACCGTTTTCTGCAGTTCTTCATATCCCTCATCGCTAAGATAGTAGAGCTTCTGAATCGTTGTAAAAATCAGCAGTTTCATATCTTCGTCCAGATAGGAAAAAATCTCATCCATCGCTTCCATTGTCTGAATCCGGTTTCCTGCATCAAAAATTGCGACTGCTATATATTCATCTTCCTCAAACCTTACCATCATAATGTTACATCTCCCTTCTTATGTGCCTTGGATTTTTCTTTCGACGTATTCTGCTCCTGCTCTTTTATTTTCGCCTGACGCTCTCTGAGTGCCTGAAGAACGGATTCTTTTCTGCTCTTTGGTTGCGGAACGTTTTCTTTTTGTATAGGCTTCTCCTCTATTTTCGTAAGCTCCTGCTTTTGGGCAAAATATTTTTCCACATCATCCATTGCTTTTTGTACTAATGGACTTTCCTTATAATGCTGAATCATATCCACATCTTCCCGGTCAACTTTTCCCAGTCGCATAAGATCATACGGTCCGTCATAATCACTTCCATCATGCAGTTCAAATCCAACACCTTTTATTCCATTCATGCGATCTGCAGGAATCGTTTCATAAATGCGTAATGCTTCTTCCAGGGTAAGGTTCTCATGATACTCACCCATAACAGGAAATTCCATACACTCCGCAACATAAAAAGTGATCGTGGCTTCTGGCTGTTTCTGCTCTGGCTGCCTGGTAAAAACAGAGAGTGTTTCTGCATTTTCCAGACGTGACAGTAATGACCGGGCAGTGACTACATCACTGTCTATATCCGATTCTTCCGACACCTCAGTCAGCCAGTCTTTTAAACCTGCTGTATCCTTGTTCAAAATATCCTCTGTAATTTTCTCGACCTGTTCTTCCCTATTTTCAACACTATCTTTATATTCATAAGTATCATACTCATAACTAAAATTATCCAAGTCCACTGCGAGTTTCTTGATTTCCTGCTGATCAAGATAGGCTTCGGATTCCTTTATATATTCTGCTAGGGTAATCCTTTCTTCTGAGATTGGGTTAATGTCTATTTTAATGCCTGCTATTGCCATACCATAGGAATTCAATTCGTTAAAAAAACTATCCTCCCGAATATTTCCCCGATAAGAAAGCACCACATCAAGATCAGAATCTGCACGATACAGGTCATCTCTGCTTCTGGAACCATGTATTCTCGCCCCAATTAATGTAACTTCATTTTCCAGTCCCATTTCTTCCAGAACAGCTCTTGCATGAAATAAAACTTCATATTCAATTTCTGCCCTGCCCATTCCATTCAATGCTGTTTCACATCTGCCAAGTTCCGAAGTGAATCGAACATCTCCACTAGCCAGCACTTCTTTAGAATGACTGATTACCTTATCCCGAAACTCCCTGTCATCAACTTTTACACATTCAACATCTTCCAAACCTTCATTTTTCAGGCTGGCATACATTGCTTTCTGAATAGAATCTTCTGGATTTCCACAGGCATCTCCTGAAATTTCATGAAGTTTCTGATCATACACCAGGTATTTATAGCCTTCCTCAGTCGGTTGCACTGTTAAATACATACCAGACATTTTAAATTGTACGGTTATTCCCTCATAATTTTTTAATGCCGCTTCCCTGTCATAACCATCAAAAAAAGCCTTTGGACAATTACGTTCAAACTGTATCTTCTCCATTCTCTCTTCTTCTGCATATTCAATTTCTGCATACAGTTCTTCATAATCCATCACATTTGCATCTTCTAGGAGCAATCCTTCTTCCTCTAAAATGTTCTCCATTGCTTCTGAAATAGAAATATCCGGATTATCGTAGACACCACCATCCAGTTCAAGATAGTCCTTATCATAGAATGTATAATCATAACCATCTTCTACTGTCTGGATTGTAAAATACTGCTCTCCAATCTGGTATGCTATCTCTGTATCATGCCCTACCAGACTATTTCGTATATCCTTAAAGGTATTGTATATTTGCGGATTCAGCCAGCCTTCTTCTCCCTGACAATCATAGATCAGAGTATCTATTCCATTCTTACACTGGATAAAATCAAGACTGCCTCGCAGCGGTGCTGTATTCTCAATCCCAAGAGCTTTCATTTTATGGTTAGGCAGAGAGTAATATGCTCCAAGGGCAGCTCCCAAATCCTTATATCGCTTAATCTTCATCCCACCTTTTGCTGCCAGATCTTCGATCACATAATATTGGTCAATATAATGATTTTCTGGCATTTTCAGGTCAATGCCATTATTTTCTCTGACTTTATGTATCTCGAAAAAACTGAATTTCTGTTCTTCCCCCTGCAGATTCTGTCCGGTCAGTGTCGGCTCCCATGTGTCCGTACTGATTGGCTGCTGTTCCATGATTTTCATAACTGTTCCGTCTGCTAAGATAACTGTTGCCTGTTCTGGAATATCCATCAGGTCATATACCGTTGCACCATTTTCTTCCAGATATTCTGAAATAGCTTCCCTGGCTCCTTCATCAAATCCATGCCAGATGTCTTCTGCCACCAGTGTTCCATTTTCCGATACGATAATATCCGCCACGTCCTGACCGTATTCCTCATTCCGCATCTGGAAAAATCGCTCCCCATGATACGTTTTCATATCCATCACATACCAAGTGCCTGTATGTCCGTCTGCTTCATATCCTCTTGTAGTTTCAGTGATATGCTGATTTTTCACACCAAGCACCTCCTCCAGTTTCCAGGTACGGATTTCTTTTCTTGCCATATCAATGAAGCCATTCAGGACTGCAGGATGACTGCCCACAATATAGTCCCTGTTCAGATCCATTCCCCGGCTGATATTTTCCGGAATATCAATGCCATCTGCCCATCGTTTATTGCCATCAGAAAATCTTCCATCATGGGAAAGCTGTTTCAATGTATTTGCAAGAACAAAGGCAACCCGTTCTTCCCCGTATTTCTCAACCACGCTTACTGCAGTATCTGGATTTAAACGCATACCGTCAAAGCCCTCTGCGATTGCCTGTTCGATTGCATTTTTACAGTCGATATTCAGTTTTCTGGAATCCAGATAAGCATCTACATTTCTCTCCTGCATAGCCTTTTCCAAAGTTCCCATATAAACTTCCGGATATGCTTTTACTGGATTGGCATTTAACATTTCAGCTCTCTGTGCCACAAAGTCCGGCAGTTCTGTAAATCCAAAAGAATCTACATAGTATGCGGTTAATCTGCCGCCCCGGTTCATAATGATCACATCACTGACTGACATGGAATGTCCGGTAAAATCGTTTGGTCGTTCTATATTAAAACGCTCAAAGAGGTTATCCAGTGTCGTAGCATCTCTCAGTCTTTCACTGTAAACCATCTGATAGTCTTTGCCATCTACGGTAAATCCCATTTCTTTTGCCGCTTCCAGGCTTAAAAATTGATACCCTCTTTCTTCCTGTCCGCTGTTGATCTGGTAAATTCCATAGCGGTTTCCATCACTTTCTAAAAGAAGTGTTTCTTTGATCTTTGCTTTTTCTTCCGGTGTCATAACCGTTTCCTGACTTCTCCGGTAATTGTCCCATTCAAATTTTGTCACTCCGAATAACCCGTCATGCTGTAAAATATCCAGTTCCAGATTCATAACTCTTTGCGACTGCTCCTGACCACCCACTGCTCCGGTCAGTCCGTAAACCGTTACTCCCTCATGGTGCAATTCCACTGCCCGTTCCCTGGTAAGTGGAAGCATACTTTCTGAATAAAATCCGGCTTCGTGCAGTTCTGATAAACCGATCATCGAATCCGGCAGACTGTCAATCTGTTCCTCAGCTTCTCCAATCAGTTTTAGTACCGTTTCTCTATTTCCATTCAGAATAGATTCTGAAAGATTCTCTGCCAGTTTTTCCGTCGCTTCCCTATCATCCAGTTTATAAGCAAAATTCACGATAAGATTTCTCTGGTCATTGTTGAAAATCGTCCGTTCCTGCTCCAGACGGTTAATGGTCTGTTCTGCATACTGCATGGCACTCATTTCTTCTGTCTGCTCCACAACGGCTGCTTCCTGCTCTGGTCTTTCTATCTGAAGTTCTCTGAGCTTTTCCTCAATCTGTCCGATCATATCAGCAGAAGTCTTACGGATGGTGTCCATAGAAGCACGAAGCTCTTTCATATTTTTACCGGAAGACCAGCTTGCAATATAGGAAAAAGAATACTCTGATGTGTCCAGTCCAAAATGGTTACATACCACATAGGCAACACTTTCTGCTTCAAATGGAAACATTAACATTTGAAGCATTATACTCAGCATTCCAAAATGTTAATCATTTTAAAGAATGCTGAGAAATAAGACGTTTTTCTACTAAAAGATGTGCATTATTCGTTAGCGCAATCCACAAAGTCTTGCCATTTCATCTTCGTTACCCTCCCACATTGGTGCTTCATCAGATACAGGTGTTGGAACAGATTCCATTGCGTCTCTAAGCTGTTCAACAGATGGCTTTGCATAGTAGCTTTTGGTTGTATCAGTTCTGGCATGTCCTAACACTGTAGAAACCAGCTCAATGGCGATTCCATCCTGATAAAGATTTGTGGCTCTGGTTCGGCGGAACATGTGACAGTGAACCGAATCCGGAAGACTAACCCCTTTTTCACTGACCAGAGCTGCATATTTTTTTATAATCCGCTGGACATTTCCAACGGACATCCTGTCTGT
This sequence comes from Blautia obeum ATCC 29174, assembly GCF_025147765.1. Lineage (NCBI taxonomy): Bacteria > Bacillati > Bacillota > Clostridia > Lachnospirales > Lachnospiraceae > Blautia > Blautia obeum. The sequence goes on along the minus strand of NZ_CP102265.1, from coordinate 183,384 downwards.
TACACCTTTTATTGTTGTGGAAAATAAGTATGCTTCTTTGGAAGAATTACTGTGATATACACGTATATATTCCCTAAGGTGTTCGACTGCTTTAGCTGTTAATTGTATGGTTCTTTCTTTATTACCTTTGCCGGTTATGAAAATATTTGGATATTTTGATTCCATTGCGATATCACATAGGCGAATATTAAGCAGCTCACTGATTCTTACAGCTGTATCGTAGAGAAGAATCAAAATAGCACGGTCTCGTACACCGAATTTCGTATTCGGCGGTGCAGACAGTATTGCAGCAAGTGCATCATCGGACAAAATAGGTTTTTCCTTTTTAATGGTTTTGCATGGTGAGATCTGACTGATCGCCAGGGCAACTGACTGGACTGATATGTCCATATCCGAGGCATAGTTCAGATAGGCACGGATAGCCGCGACTCTTACATTTACAGTTGATGGCTGGCTGCCATTTGCAAGCAGATATTCTCTGAAATTATAAATACATTCTTTGGTACAATCAGAAAACTGAAAGGTGCTTATGGATTTACCTAATTCACCTACAAGGTAGTTTTTAAATATTGTAAGGGAATCTCTGTAGGATTCTGCTGTAGCCTGACTGCGTCCGACCTGCTTTACCAAATAAACATTTAGAAAGTTCCATGTGTGAGAAAAGAACAGCTGGTCAGTCGATATCTTTGCTGATTTATTCTTCATAGGGAATCACCTCCGGAATGACCTTTCCAGACACTGAATCTTTCTCTCGGATAGTATCAAATGCCTTTTCTACAAGATGATAGTAATAATACGTTTCATCAGGACTTTTGTGTCCAAGGTATCTGCTTAAATATGGGAGCATAGTGTTTGTATCAATTCCCTGATGCATCCACTCATTAAATCTCTCTACTACAAAAGCATGGCGTAAACAGTGGGGTGTCGGATGTTTATCAACTGTCCTGGCAACCGGAAGCATGGCCCAATGGCGGTTAAAACTCGATTCTACTCCAGAGCACGAAACAGGCTTATGTGGATCTTTTCCCGGAAAAGCCCAGTCAATTCCGGGGAAAAGCATTTCCTGACGTTCTTTATAGTTTTTAAGTACCGGAAGGCTATCCTGCGGAAGATATACAAGGCGATCTTTGTTACCCTTTGAGCCAAGGACAGTAAGGATTCCTTTATCCAGGTCTATGTGCTCCCATTTTAGCAATCGCCCTTCTGACAGACGCAGACCGCAGCAAAAATATAGGAGAAAAAGAATCTTGCATTCTCTATCGAGTCTAAATTGCTCTGAATTATGAGACGTGCGGATATCCATTTTCTGTAGCAGTTCCTTAACTTCCTCTTTTGATGGAATGTAAAGAACCGGACGGTAAGCCTTGCAGAAAAAATTAGGAATGTATGCTTCCTGACCAAGGGAAAGGATATATTCACTCAGCACCTTCACCATCGACATACGGCGATTATGATAGGCATCTCCTTCGCCCGGTCTGGCTTCTGACCATTTGGCTGCCATTTCATAGGTGACTGTTGTCAGTTCCGGATAATTCTGTACGCAAAAGGTATCAAAGCGTTTTAATAGCTTTTCTTCGGAATTATAGGCATATCCATCAGCTCGTTTTTGCTGTATAAGTCCTTCGATATGATGTGCCAGACCGCTCTCAAAAATGTATGTCATGATAAAACACCTCCAAATTCCAGAGGGCAGAGCCTCATTTTATCTTCGTCACGTTCAAGATATACCTCTGCTGTTTCCTGACGTGCATGTCCGAGAGCATTGGAAATATCGTCAAGTTTGTTGTCTGCCCGAAGCATTCTTGTGGCAAATGTTTTTCGTGTCATATGAAAGCCCTGACCAGTAGATAATTCAAATCCATATTCAGCAAGTATTCTTTTTAAAGCTCCACGGCACGCCGTTGTAACTTTAAGCGGAATATATGGTGCCTGATGGCTGATAAATATATAACCGTTGCCTGTGACAGCCGATTCCGGACGTCCATTCATGATGTATTTATATACTGAATTACCTACATCCGTTGGGACTGGAAGCGTTATTGCTTTGCTTGTTTTCTGCTGAATGAAGGAAACAGTTTTGTTTTTCCAGTCAAAATCATTTACCTGAAGCTTTAGGATGTCTGCTCCCCTGATACCCATTCGAAGTCCAAGCATGACCATGGCTGTGTCCCTGAGCTCCATGGGAGTAGAAGCTTTCTCACGATATTCATATATATTCTCGACCATAGCATCGCTCAGAACATCAACTATGCTGCGATGAGGCGCACAGCTTGCAGATACTGCAAAAGAAAGTGTTGGTGAAATCAGATCCTGGTCAGCCATGTACCGTAGAAGCTGACGAAGCTTGGTTCCATATGCATTTTTACTTTCCGGGGTCGAGTGGACATCATGGTTATGAAATGCTTTAACCACATCGGGTGTTATGGAGACTGGATTATCTATTCCATTATCTTCAAGATATTTGAAGAAACTGCATCCGGCTGCCCTACACATGGTAAGTGTCTTATCGGTCATTCCATCCCGCCTGCGGCTTTCTATGAAACCATCAAGGATGCTTTTGCTCCATGATGGAAGATGATCAGATGCACGCATCGGCTCAGCGATTATATTGGATTCCATTATGCCCTGGAGATACTTTTCAAACATTCTGATAGTGTGTGAACGACGAGCTGATCCGGAACTGCTGGCTTTGATCTGATTCGGGCAATCCGGGAGTATATCTATCCATGATGTCACAGTTTCTGCCGAGTGTTCCAGATGGTTAAGTTCCAGGAACATGAAATACCATGTGAAATCATTGCGATAAACAGCTTTTGATGATTCCATGTATTTCCAATCGTCCAAAGCGTCAAGATATTCATCAGCTTTAAGAGCGAGAGGTATACTCGGATGAAATGCGGTACCTATTTTAGAAAGTCTCATCTCAAGCAGTATTTCAACGTTCTCACCAAAAAGAACCCGCTGGTAACACTCTGGCACATCACCTCTGCGGTGAAGATATTTCATAAGTGCTGTCATGGCACATACGGCGTTCTGACGTCTGGCAAGAGATTTACAGGATTTGCAGTAAGTATTCCAGTATTCGATAAGAGTATCTATGGTTATTGCTTCCGGCTCTGTAACTCCCAGGGAAGTAGCAAGCCTGAAGAACTCCTTGATGGCAACAGAATACGTATGGTAATAGCAGGGATTCTGTGTGGTCGCATAGTATTCTTCCAGCTCATATGTCAGGCGAAAAAAGGATTCCGATATTCCGCTCCGGCAGAAAAAACTGTCTTCTGAGCGGCAGAAAGAACTTTTGATATCTCCAAAGAGCAGGTAATGCTCGAGGCGGAACAGGGCATTTCTATATTGAGAACACGTCTCATAGGAAATTTCCCGTTTTTTAATCTCAAGCCAGTCCAGTGCGGCATCCATTGAAAAAGGAATGCCCTTATCCATCAGGTACTTGAAGAGTGTAGTATAACAGGTTCTGTGCATGTCTATATTTTTACATGCACTGTCTGGCTGTTTCATCATATTGAGAACTGATGAAATAGCATCTAAATAGTTTATTTGCATATCAAATGCGCTCCTTTCCGGCTTCCCATTCGAGGGGAAAACCTGATAATAGCATATCTGATAATGCTCATCTTTTTTACAAGAAAGTGAGGATTTATGGAAAATAATTTAAAAGATCAACATTATAAAAACATGGGTATAATGCTTCCACTTCCCTTGTAAGCTGATCTTTTACGATGCCCTCCGCTTCCATCTGGTCACGATCATGCAATACTGCATGTGCGGTTTCATGCACCGCTGTTTTCATAGTCTGCGCTTCACTCATGCCTGGTTGGACAGCGATATATTTATCGACAAGCTGATAAAAGCCTTTCGCCTCGCCGTCAATCTCAATAAAGCGGATAGGAACCGGAGCAACCATCTTTAATGCTTCCATAAAATCATGGTAGATCAGAACATCCCCCTCCAGTTCCGATACCTCAAACTCTGGAATCGGTTCTCCTGTGGTCTGACTGACATCAAATACTGTCGTAACCCGGAATCTTGTAATGACACGTTCTACTACTTCTGTTTCCGGCTGTCCATCTTCCCCGATCACAATCTCTCCTGTTTCCGGATCAGTTTTTTCAATCTCCTGTTTCTCTTTATACGGAGCCGGGGCAATGATCTGGATGCCCTTTTCCCCTCTTTTTACCTGCCGGTTGAATTTCTTCTGCCATGCCTGGTACCCTGCTACCAGTGTCGCTTCCGGTTTCTGCATGGCGATCAGCAGAGTATTATTGAAACTGTAATTATGGAACTTTGCCATTGTTTTCAGATATTCAGTATATTTTTCTGATGTGAATATTTCTGCAACGCCCTGTTCCAACTGCTCTGTAATCTGCTTTAATTGTTCTTCTCTGTTTGCCATAATCAAATCCTCCATAGAAAAATCCCGCCAAAGCTCTGGTCACTCTGACGGGATACCCTTTATAACTCCTGTTCGTGTTTCTTTTTTGGTTTCTGCTGTGTTTCGCTTGTCTGCTCCTGCTGTTTCTGTTCTTTCAGTCTTTCCAGAATAGACGTTTTATGAACACTGTCAGCGATTCTGTCCTGACGTTCCTCTGGTACATTTACTTCCGGGTTTTCCCCAATGCCTTCATCTGCCAGAAGATTTTCTCCCCCTTTCTCATCCATGTTGAGCATGGCATTTAATTCTGCCAGACGTTCCATTTTTTCACTCAGTTCCGCTTCTTTCGGAAATGGCTTCTGCACCTCTTCCTGTGCGGTCTTTAACTGCTGTTGTACCGTTTCCAGATTCTGCTCAGTATCTGCCAGCTTTTTCTCGATTGCAGAAAGTGCATTGTGAATCCTCTGGATATTGCCCAAGGTATCCTTTCCGAACTCAATCTTATAAGAACATTTTCCCTTGATCGTCATGGTATAGGTATTTGACAGGAAATTGTATTCTGAAGAAAGTGCAAAACCATGATATTCCCCGATCTGCCCGGCTGATTTTACGGACTTCAAACTGGATGCTGCTGAAATGAGTGCAACTCCCGCTTCTTTTTTATCTGTATACAGCTTTCCACCGACTGTCATTGCAAAGTGGTCATTATCCTGTAAATCTATTCCTTTTACCACATCTGCATCTACACGCATACCGGCAATCTTCTCTTTTAATGCTGTAATCTGTACCGGATACCGCTTTGCAATATCCGATTCCAGGCGATAGATCTGACTGGTGTGGTTTGCTTTCAGAAGTTTCAGTTTACTTACCTGCACATCCAGATCCATTTTTTCCTTGATGTATTCGTTTCCTGTTGCCAGTGCTTTAATCTCTGCATAGGACAGGGCTGTATCATCTACATCCTCACAGGCACGAACCGGGGATTTACTGGTCATAATCTGCGAAATAAACTTCTGCTTGTTTTCCAGAATCTGCCACATGTACGAATCAAACGTATTTTCCGTTACATACCGGAAGATTTTTACTTTATCATTCTGGTTTCCCTGTCTGAGAATACGTCCCTCCTGCTGTTCCAGGTCAGACGGTTTCCAGGGGCAGTCCAGATGATGCAGTGCAAGTAGTCTGTCCTGAACGTTGGTACCAGCACCGAGTTTCGGAGTGGAACCCATCAGGATTCTTACCTGCCCGGCCCGCACCTTTGCAAACAGCTCCGCTTTTTTTACCTCCGTATTGTACTCATGAATAAATGCGATCTGCTCTTTCGGGATTCCCCGTTCCACCAGCTTGTTTCTCACATCATCATAAACATTGAACGTTCCGTCAGTTTTCGGTGTACTAAGATCACAAAAGATCAACTGGGTAGCCTGTGTATCTTTTCCGTCCTCCCATACCTGGAAAGCATTCTCCACACAGGCATTTACCTTGCTTTCCCCTGCATCCGGCAGCATATCATTTAACAACCTCTGGTCTAATGCACATTTTCTTCCGTCGTTGGTAATCTTGAGCATGTTATCTACCCTTGGATCTACCATACCGCCCCTGACCTGTTCGGCACGTTCTGAAAAGGCTTCCACCATTTCTTTCTGTTCCTCACTCGGCTTTAACACTTCATTGATATATTCTGCTTCTGGTACTGGAAGATTCAGCATATCTGCGGTCTGAATATCCGCAGCTTCCTTAAATATTGAGATCAGCTCTGGAAGATTAAAAAAACGGGCAAATCGTGTTTTTGCACGATAACCCGTCCCTTCCGGTGACAATTCGATTGCCGTAACTGTTTCTCCAAAAGTTGCTGCCCACGAATCAAAATGTCCCATTCCCATATTCATTAAAGTATCATACTGGAGGTATCTCATAATGGTGTATAATTCAGTCATACTGTTTGATACAGGTGTTCCCGTTGCAAACGTGATTCCTTTTCCTCCGGTAATCTCATCCATATACCTGCATTTCATAAACATATCCGAACTTTTCTGTGCATCGGTCTGTGAAATGCCTGCCACATTCCGCATTTTTGTGTATAAAAAAAGGTTCTTGTAAAAATGTGACTCGTCCACAAACAGCCTGTCCACGCCTAATTGCTCAAAAGTCACAACATCATCCTTTCGTGTCTGGTCATTCAGTTTTTCCAGTTTTGCTTTCAGGGTTTTCTTTGTTTTTTCCATCTGTTTGATGGTATACTGCTGTCCTGCTTCCTCTTTTGCCGCTTCGATAGAATAGGTAATGTCTGCAATCTGGTCTTCCAATAATGCAATCTGCCTTTCCCTGGAAAGAGGAATTTTCTCGAACTGGCTGTGTCCAATAATGACCGCATCATAATCCCCGGTTGCAATTCTGGAACAGAACCTTTTTCTGTTTGCCGGTTCAAAATCTTTCTTTGTTGCCACCAGAATATTCGCTCCCGGATATAAGCGTAAGAAATCGCTTCCCCACTGTTCCAGCAAATGGTTTGGAACCACATAAAGGCTCTTTTGTGCCAGTCCCAGACGCTTGCTCTCCATGCCGGCTGCAATCATCTGGAACGTCTTGCCTGCACCTACGCAGTGTGCAAGCAGGGTATTATTTCCATAAAGGATATGTGCCACCGCATTTTTCTGATGATCCATCAGCTTAATTTCCGGATTCATTCCGACAAACTGGATGTGACTGCCATCATATTCCCTTGGTCGGATGCTGTTAAACCGTTCATTATAAATCTTGCAGAGTGTTTCCCGTCGGCTCATATCCTTAAAGATCCACTCTTTAAATTCCTCCCGGATCAGTTCCTGCTTCTGCTGTGCCAGGGTAGTTTCTTTCCGGTTCAGTACCCGGTGTTCCCCATCCGCATCATGTATTGTGTCATAGATTTTTGTATCACGCAGATTCAGTGCATCTTCCAACAGCCTGTAAGCATTTGCCCTCTGTGTTCCGTAAGTTGCGGTGGAAAGCGGGTTATTGCTGCTGTCCACGTTCTTTCCTTTTACGTTCCACTGCCCGGTCACTTCCGCATACTGTACTTTGATACGCTCATAATTGATATGCTGTCGTGGTGTATGGAATGTTTCTGCCATGAACTCTGTAATATAGTCCGGGGAAATCCATGTTGCACCAAGCCTTGCTTCAATCTCGGAAGCATCCAGGTCTTTCGGCTGTACCCGTTCCAGCGCCTGCACATTGACCATATATTCCGGATGGTTTTCTGCAAACTGCCTTGCAATGTTCAGCTTCTCCCTGACATTCCCGGAAAGATACTCGTCGGATGGCTCCCATTTATCCGTAAGCGGATTCTTGAAAATAACCCCCGTAAGCTCCTCTGTGACCTCTTCCTCTGTTTTCCCGGTAAGCTCCATCATATAAGGAATATCTACTTTTGCTTTTTCCCCGATAGATACCGCCAGTGCCTCACTTGCCGTATCTACCGATGTTACCGGCTCTGCCCTGCGGATCGTCCTCTTCGTGAATATGTCTGCTTTCCGCTTCAACTCTCCCTTTTCGTCCAGAAATTCAAGGGAAGTCAAAAGGCAATAGCTGCTGTCCATGCTGAACGCTCTTTTATTCGCATTGCTGCTAAGAAGCCCATACTTTGCAGTAAAGCTGTCATAAACCTGATTCAATTCAGCCTGTAAGCTGGCAACCTCTTCATCACTGCATTCTTCCAACTGCCGTTCCAGAAGCCTGTTTGTTGCATCCCGGATGGCAACCATGCCTCTGACACGCTCGCCTGTCATAACGGGAAGTTCCATCTTATTCATAACAGAATTTTCCCTGTAATAAATATCCTCTCCGACAAGTGCAAAGCTAAAATTCTTAATGTTCGGATCTGCTGGTATGGATACCACCTGTTCTTCCAGTTCCGTATCCGAAATCTCCTGCTCTGTAATAGTTCCCTGGATATGCTTTACTGCTTTTTTTAACTGCTCTGCCAGATCTGCTCCCTCTTTTGCCTTTACCGTCACTTCCTGTTTTCCGTACTGGGTACTTTCTGTTGTGAACTCCCCAAGTACCATTTCCGGGTGGTCGGCAAAATAGGAATTGACCATATAGCCTTCCGGTGTAGTTTTTAACTGTACCCAGTCTGGCTCTGTGATTGCAGCCCTGTTCCTTTTTTGAAAAAACAGAATATCCGCAACCACACTGGCATTGGCGTTTCTCTGGAAAGCATTGTTCGGTAAACGGATTGCCCCCAGCAGGTCTGCCCGGTTTGCAAAATACTGTCGGACTTCCGGATTCTGTTTATCCATCGTACCGCTTGATGTGACAACTGCCACCACTCCGCCCGGACGTACCAGGTCTAAGGATTTTGCAATAAAATAATCATGGATCATAAAATGGTATCTGTCATACTTGCGGTCACTGACCTGATATGCCCCAAACGGTACATTTCCGATTACACAGTCAAAAAAGCTGTCTGGGTAACTGGTTTCCTCAAATCCCTGTACTGCAATCCTGTTTTTCTGGTAAAGTTGTTTTGCAATCTGCCCGGAAACCGGATCAAGCTCCACACCATACATATTTGCAGCACTCATGCTTTCCGGTAAAAGTCCCATAAAGTTTCCTACTCCACAGGACGGTTCCAGGATATTTCCCTGTTTCAGTCCCATATTTCCAAGAGCTTCATACATTGCTTTAATAACTGTCGGAGAAGTATAAAAGGCGTTCAGCGTTGATGCCCTTGCTGCACTGTATTCTTCTGGTGTGAGGATTCCTTTTAACTGCGTATATTCCTCTTCCCATGCACTGTTTCTTTCCTCGAAAGCCTGGGGAATGCCGCCCCATCCAACATATCTTGACAACACTTCCTGTTCTTCCGGTGTTGCTAATCTCTGATCCTGTTCCAGTTCTTTCAGCAGCCGGATAGCTTCCATATTTGCTTTAAACTTTGCTTTTGGACCGCCAGAGCCAAGGTCATCGTCCGTAATATGAAAATTATGAGGTTCCTGCTCTACAATCTGTTCTTTTATATCTTCCGGTCCTGTTTCTTCCTCTGTTTTTATTTCCGGTTCTGCTTCTGGTTCACTGATAATTTGCTCCGGTTCCGCATCTTCTATATCTTCTTCTGGTTCGGAAGCACTCACAATATCAAATAAAGACATCTGATATCCATTTAAGCCATCTGCCTGATCTGGTACTTCCTGTGCCGGAAAAATCGTATAGCTACCCTCTACATACTGATGTACTTCCGTCAAAAGCTGTAATTTCTTCTCATAAGTTTCATTTACTGATTCAAAATCCAATGGCAGCATCGCCAGAGCATCATCCATCGCCTGTAATAATTTCTGCGACTGCTCCGAATCATTCAGCATAACAGGAAGTTCTTTTCTTGCTTCTTCATTAAAGAAATCCTGCTTAAACGGACGCTCGATTTCTTCTGGCAGTCTTGCATAAAAGCTGATCACTTTTCCTGCAATCCGTTCCCTCTCATATTCCGGCATACGGGAATAATCTGCGGAACGTAAGAACTGCTGGTTATCAATCAGGTAGCCGATTCTTTTTGCCACTTTTGCCCAGGGCAGCAACACCGAAGTATCTGGATTCCCATAGTCCCCTCTCTCCAGCTTCAACCTTTTCCCGTCATAATCTGCATGTGAATTATCTGCCCCACATAAAGCATGGCTCTGACCGCCTATCCCATATTTTTCCTTGATAAAATCTGTCCTTGCCTTATCATCTTCATTCAGAAGATAAAAAGAATAGGTATAAAGCCTTCCATCCGAATACGGACCTCCACCGGCAAGAAAAGCATCTATTTCATCTTGGGTAATAAACACCTTATGTTCCTGCCATGCGAATTCATCTCTTGCACTGTATGGAATTACTTCTGCAGCAAATTTCTGAAACTGACCGGATATTCTGACCGGATTATAGGTGCGGAACCGCATAATACTTTTATCTTCCTCATAAGCCATTGCCAGTCCTTCCAGACGCTCATTCAGATCTGTCAACCACTGCGGATCTGTCAGTTTCTCTTCCAGATAATCTGTTATTTCCGGATAAATACTGCGAAGATATGGTAAATCTTCTTCATCAAAAACAAGTTCTGCCACACCCTCTGCCATGTCTGCTTTCATATAGGCAAGTGACTGTGCATGTTCCTTTACTGCATTTTCCCTTGCAACATCCAGTACCGACTGCGGTGCATATTCGCCCTGTTTCAAAAGCTGATGGATACGTCCACTCACATCTTCCCAGGATAAAAACGCTTTATCCAGAATCTGATCGGTAACGGTATGCCCTACTGCAATCTGCAATCCCGTTTCGTCAAACCAGACAGAATATTCCATGCCATTGATTTCAAAACCTTTTCCACCAGTTCCATACTCCCGCTTTACAAACTCCGTATATTCTTCCGGTGTCTGTTCACTCATAAAATTATAGATAATACGAAGCTGGCTTTTACTTCGGTTTCCCCCGGTTCTTAAAACCTCATCAACCACTTCACTTGGAATGGCAATCTCCCCGGCATAGCGGGCAGCTATTCTGTTTTCGATTTCCCTTTTCTGTTCATTTACAGATGGAAGTTCGGGCAAAGATAAAGCAGAGGCAATTTCTTCCTCTGCTTTACTTAACTGATCTTCACTTGTATCTTCAATTAGCTGTATACCAATTCCGACAAGATGCTCTCTTCCGCTGTTGCCGTCAGACTGTTCATATGGGCTGTCCACGCCATCGGGTTCTCCTCTTTCGACGGTGCCGGATTCTTCTCCAAAAGTTTCTCCATCTGTACTTCCAATCTCTTCTGTGCTGTTTTCTCGATTTCTTCCAGATGGCTGTTCAATTTCCCTGTCAGCAACAGACTCTGATACAGGCTGTTCTTGTGTTCTTTCAGAAATGTCCTTCGCAGCATTCCGTATTTCCCAATCTGTGCTTCTGTCTCCTGGATTGTCAGATTCGGAAACAGATAATCCCCTTTGCGATGATATGTCAGTTCCATGCTCATTTCCTCCTTCATTTTCCTGTGGATATTCGTTTTCTATGATTCTGTTGTTATTCTCTTCGCTTTCGCGAATTAACGTGTTAAATTTATTATAATTCCTTTCTTCCGAATTTTCAATACCCTTTTTCATTTCTTCTAATGAAATACGGTGTACAAATCTTCCAATATCCACTAACACAGACTCACTGGCCATGCTCGTTGCATTTCCAATAAATGTCAGCACTGATAAGCTGTTATAATCTGTGATATGTACAAAGTCCATTTCTTCCTGCCGTTCCAACGGATCAAGCCCACATCTGGAAGCCAGCGTATAATAAATGCTGTCTGTCAACAGACTGCGAAATTCGCTGCGGATGGTATCTTCTTCCAGCTCCTCCAGGTACGTTCCTTCTGTCACATACGTCAAGCCATCCAGATATTCATCCAGGTTTTCTTCCACCATGTATTTTGCTGTTGCCATCAGTGCATCAGAAAGATTGCCTGCATCCTTAGCTTCCAGTCCGTAAACTTCTTCTAAATGGTTTAATAAGGCATCTTGTTGTTTCTCCTGTAACTGCCACAAATACGGTGTTCTTCCACCTTTTACCTTATGAGTATCCTGAATATCAAATACATACCGGAATCTTGTTTTCTGCATAGTTTCATCTAAAAGAGCAATTCCCTTTGCTCCTCGATTTACCCACCGCAGCATTTTTTCATTCCATAATTCCAAAGAAGCACAGGCAGTTGCTTTTGGACGCTGTGCGTGGATCAAAAGCTGATCCATAAATGGATACCGATACAGCCTGGCTGCAGTATCCAGATAATTCATCCAATCTCGCGGTGAACTGCTGATACGGGTTGCATGATATTCTGCAAGTCCCCGTATCTCATCTAAATGAGCCATAACTCATTCCTCCTTCCGTCTGTGCTTTATTTCTTCTTTTTAGGAAACTCAAGACTGAATCTGGCTTTTCCATCTTCCAGCCCTAGTACCAGATCGGCATCAAATTTGCTGTCTTTTTTCTTGGAGTACAATCCTTTCACATGGGTACGCCCCTTTTTCAGAAGCTCCACCGCCATCTTTTTATCCATCGACTTTTTCATACTTTCCAGAAAGCGGTTCGACTTCCACAGAGCAAACTGACAGCTTCTGTCAGAGCAGTAATAATTGGTCTTTCCCTCGTATACGTCAGAACCACACACTGGGCATTTTCCAATTACTTCCCTTGCAGTCTGAAAACGATTCCGTTCTTCTTCCGGGATCGCCCTGCACAAAGAAAGAATCTCATTAATCAGGGATACAATCCCATTCATAAATTCATCTTCCTGGATTTTTCCCTTTTCCATCATCAGAAGCTGATTCTCCCATTCTGCTGTCAGACTTGCAGATTTCAGATTCTCCGGCATTACATGAATCAACTCACATCCTGCCACTGTAGGAAGAATCTGTTTTCCTTTACGTTCTGCGTACCCCGAAGCTACCAGCTTCTCTATAATATTAGCTCTGGTTGCCGGTGTCCCAAGTCCTTTTTTCTCTGTTTCAGAATCAAATTCCTTATTCCCTGCTGTTTCCATTGCAGCAAGCAGGGTATCTTCGGTAAACATCTTCGGCGGAGAAGTGTAATGTGTACTCTTCTCTGCTTTCACAGACGCAAGAGTCATTCCTTCCTCATATCCTTCTGGAAGTTCTGTCTTATTATCCGGTTCATCAGATTTCTTATCCTTTACACAGTATTTCCGAAAGGCTTCTTCCACTTCTTTGAAGCCCATCTGCACAGGCAGCTTTCCTTTTGCAGTAAATTCATGTTCTTTGCACTGTACGGAAATTTCTGTCTGCTCATAAAGGTACTCTTCCCCTGTTGCCTGAACAAGCTGCTGTCCGATCAGCATCAGCAGATTTTTCTTTCCACTGGAAAGTCCTCCCATGCCTTTTTCCATTGCTTCTTTTGTCGGCAGTATTGCATGATGATCAGATACCTTTGCATTATTAACCACACGATTTATGTTTCCCATAATCTGTCCAAATTCCAGAAACGGAAGAAAATCTGCCATGCCTTCGGCAAGCATTTTTACCGTTTCTTTCATATCTTCGGTTACATACTGACTGTCTGTTCTCGGATAGGTAACCATCTTTTCTTCGTACAGCTCCTGCAGCATATCCAGTGTCTTCTGGGCAGTGTATCCGAAAAAACGATTTGCTTCCCTCTGCAGACTGGTCAGATCATAAAGTTTTGGCGGGAAAGTCTTTTTCTGTTCTCTTTTTACCCTTGTAACCAGTGCTTCTGTCCCATCACAAAGTTTTCTTAATTCTTCCGCATCCATTTCTGACGGGATACTCTCTGATGTTACCGTAAGTTTCCCATCTGACAGGGAAACCTTATAATAGGCTTCTTTCTTGAAATGCTCAATTTTCTCTTTTCTTTCCGTCAGCATGGCAAGCGTTGGTGTCTGCACTCTGCCAACTACCAGACGTTTGAAATATCTGGTTGTGTAAGCTCTCGTTGCGTTCATTCCAATCAGCCAGTCCGCCTGTGCCCTGCATACTGCAGCATTACAAAGCCCTGCATATTCTCTCCCATCATTTAAGGACTGAAAGCCTTTCTGAATCGCTTCATCTTCCATTGAGCTGATCCACAGACGTTTCACTGGTTTTCGACAGTCTGCCAGATCATAAACTCTTTTAAAAATCAGTTCTCCTTCTCTTCCAGCATCACAGCCATTGACCAGATACGCTACATCTTCCCGGTTCATTAAGCTGCACAACACTTCAAACTGCTTCTTTTTATCTTCTGATACCTGTACTTTCCATACTTCCGGGATGATCGGCAAATCCTCAAACTGCCATTTTGCATATTTTTCGTCATAAAATTCCGGTGGTGCATATTCTACCAGGTGTCCCAGACACCAACTGACAATGCAACTGTTCCCCTCCAGATACCCGTCCTCTCTCTGATAAGCAGATAAATTTTTTGCAAGGCTCTGTGCCACGCTCGGTTTCTCTGCAATCACTAAAAATTTCGCCATGTTTTCCTCCTGTTCCTGTCAAAAAGGCAGTCCATAAAGAACTGCCCTTTCTCCATACCTTATGATCTTTTGTTATTTCTGCTGATCTTCTGCATTTTCTTCATCTTCATTGATGTAACTGTCATCAGCAAATTCCAGACCTTCCTCTACAATTCCGTCCTCTTTTTTCTTTCGGAATTTACTTAAAGCAAAAGCAGCTAAACCACCGAATACAAGTACAATGCCTCCACCCAGAACTGCAGAACCAAACATTTTATTACCACTGGATTCCGGTTTTACTTCTGTTTCTGGCTGTACGGTAGTTTCCGGTTCTGGTGTTGTGGTTATTTCCGGAAGAACAACTGCAGATTCCTCTTTTTTCTCGGTTTCCTCATTTTCATCTAAGAACTCTGCCAGATCCTGTTCATCTACCAGTGACATCATATACACATTTTCGGAAGTACCGGAACGATCAATAACCATATAAAAGGTATTTCCATTCTTTGTCTGGACAGTCAGAAACTGCTTGGAGCTGTCATTCTCCTTATCATCCACAAGCTGTCCGTTTCCCGGCGTGGAAAATGGTGTTCCCTCTGTGGCAGGCTGCTCCGCCGGCTGTTCTTCTATCACCTGTTCCGCAGTTTCAGTCTGCTCTGCGTTTTCATTTGCCTGTGCAAATGCGGTCACGCTGGCAGAACCAATCAGCATCGTTGCCGACAGCATAATCATTAAAACTTTTTTCATTACTTTATTCTTCATCTTCCAAATCCTCTCTTTCTTCTATCAGTCCGGTTGACATTTCGCTATCCATATTTTCTTCTTTCTTTATACCCGTTTCAGAATTATCCATAGAAAGATTGCCCTCTTCATCAAACTGCATGGTAACTGTTCCGTTCTGAATTCCATCCAGAAAAGTCAGCATCTTTCGGCTATCCATTTTCATGGAACGGATTGCCTTAATGATTTCTGCATCTTCCATCTGCTTTTTCTGGATTCTCAGTTGCCTTACATGCTCCTGCAGTTCCAGAATCTTGTTTTCAGTTTTCTGAATATCATCCAGAACCTTTTTTAATCGCATATTCATCTCTTGTTCGCTCCCTTCTAGTGAATTCTGCCAAATGCCATAAAATGTTGCTGCCAGTAAGAACTTGCAATGCTTGTATATTGAATCGGATTTCCACAATGAATCATCATGTTATTTCCTACATAAATTCCAACATGGCTCGCTCCCGGCGTATCATAAGTTCCCTGGAAAAAGATTAGATCTCCCGGCTTTGCATCAGATGGAGATACATAGGAACAATAAGAACGAAGCCCGTCCGCTGTTGTTCTTCCCACGTTCCATCCATTTCCGCAATTATTGATTACCCAGCATACAAAACCAGAGCAGTCAAAACTGGTAGATGGCGATGCACCGCCCCAGACATACGGATAACCAAGATATTTTTCCGCTTCCCGGATCATCTTGGCAAACTGCGGATCAGAAAGTGCTTCTGCCGGAATATCATATCCAAAACCTGCCCCACCTGTCGGAATTGTGTTAAGGTCAAACAGATAATCACGATTTCCATAGTATTTGTTGTAAGCGTCATACTGCTCCTGTTCCTTATCTGTCATACGGTTTCTTAAAACTGCATCCAGGTTATGGTTCGTAAGTGTTACATCCAGCCGGTTCACTTCTCTTGTTGTCGTTACTTCCACTTCCTGACTTCCATTGCTGTCTGCTATGTATGCTTCCCAGGTCTGATGCCCATGTGCTGACGCAGAAGCGTGATCGCCGTAGAATACATCAAACTGCACACCATACTGTGCAAAATTTCCTGTATCCTCAACTACATACTCCACACCATTCATAATGACATGAGTTCCCATTGGCACAAATGGATTAGAAGCATCCACCGCAATCGTGTGATTCGCCTGTGGATACGCTCCACTTGCAGTCGGGCCTCCACTCCACTGTCCGCAACAAATCGGGCAGTTACAATATCCACTGGTTACAACCTGTCCCAGTGATTCTCCAACTCTGACCGTTTTCTTTTCTGTTACGGTTTCCCGTGTTGAATCCGTATATAAGCCATACTGTTCCTTAAAAATCTTCTGAATCTCATCTGCAACCTCTGCATAGGTAAAACCGCCATACTTGACTGTCAGATAAGAAATAAGCTGATACGGGTTGTGTCCGATCTCATCAATCTGGAACTGGAACTCATCATAGTCGGAATGGTTTGCCTTCATCTGATTGATCTGCTCATTCAGTGCATTTTCCAATGCCACATAAGCATTTTCCGCAGCATAAATATCTTCATCCTCACTGGAATAACTGGTAGAAATAATAGCATTGGAACTGCCCTGGAATAACGCAGCACAGCTTGACAGACTTGTTACCATCAACGCAAACAGCAGAACCAGAACTCCTATGGACAAGAGGATATTTCTGTTCTGTGCCACAATTTCCTTGACCGCAGCTTTGGCTTTTTCTGTAAATCGCTGTGCATTTACAAGCACTGCGTCTTTCACAGCCTTTCCCTGTTTCGCAGCCTGATACTGCTTCTGGTAACGCTTTTTCTGCAATAATTTCTTTAGGGCAGTCTGTTTTTTCTGCTCTGCTTCTTTCTGAACCGCCTTTTTCGCCTCATTGGAAGCACTGGTGCCAAACTGCAAGCGGAATTTTTCTGTTTCTTCCAGAACAGATTCCTTTAACCGATTATTTCTCTGTCGGTTCTCTTTCAATCGTTCCCGAACGTAGATAGACTTTCTTGCAAGACTTTCTCCTGCAAGTTCCATCTGATCTGCCGCATCAAGGGCAGCATTATCATCGGTATCTTCTCTGACCTTTTTCTGACTATAATCAGATACCGTTTCCGAAACGGCGGAAGCTCCCCTTTTTGCCATCCCACTGCCAGGAATCACACCTTTGCTTTCATCTTCAAAGGAAAGCCGGGATTTTGATTTCTTCTGTTCTTTTCGTATCTGTTCCCTTTTTGTCTTGCTTTTGATCTCTTCCCGAAAGTCTTCCATTGATTTTTCATCAACTTCTGCCTTTTCATGGTAGAGTTTCTGCTCTTTTGCTGCATAGGCTGTGACCATCTTTTTCTTTCGGTTTTGCCTGTCCGGTTCTGTTATTTCAGAATCACGTTCAAATTTCCGTTCCGGATGCCCCCGGATACTATCTTTCCGAAGTCTGGAACGTGAAACAGGCGGAGATTTCTCCCCGCCTGCTTTATCATCACTCATTTCTGAGTTTTCCATTTCCTCCGCTTCCGCAATTTCTTCCTGTTCCAGAAAAGCGTGTCTGGACTGCAGTCTGTGTTTTCCTTCTTTCACTCCCTCAACTGTTTCTTCTGCAGTATGAGTTTTTCTGACCTTTCCAAAGTCCAGCTCCTGTTCCCTGTGTCCGGCTGTTTTCTTCTCATCTGTCTCACGTCCGGTAATCCGCTTTTCCTTTTTACTGCGGAGATTTTTTTCCCTGAGTCCATCCCGGCTCATCTTCTGGACAGTCTTGTCCCTTGCTTTATATTCATGCTCCTGCATGGTCATCATCTCCTGATCTATGATAATTTTCCGTTATTTTTCTTTGCAACCAGTACCATACGCCCATTTTTCTGGGAATACTCACAAGTAGACAGTGTAAGTAACTTATCTCTGTATTTTGCTGTTGTTCCTGTTTGATAAAGTGATTTTTCCTTAACGGAAGCAATAAATTTTTTATAATCAGCCACTGTTCCAGCTTTGATAAAACTGTAATAATCAAAATCATTTCCTGTATAAACGGGCGTTGTAAATGCTGCAAATATCTGATACTGTTCATTTCCCCATATCGTGCGGAACAGGATTGTCGGATGTTCTTCGTAAAATCCTTCGTCCTTATATTTCTCAAGGTCAGCAAACATCTTCCCACTGTTCATGTGATGTCCATATATGATCAGATTGTCCGAATCCCCTGGTACACATTCCTCTGCCAGAAATAAACATCCATTTGCAGAATATTCCCCATTGAAATCCCGATGCAGATAATAATTTTTATCTTCGGGCCGGTACATGACCGGATAGTCTATTTGCGTTCCATCAATGGTCAGCCAGCCAATACAATCCGGATTTTCTTCATGCAATGCCAAAATTCCAGCGTCCACCTCTATCAAAGAATCGCCGGAAACATCTTCTTCCGGTTCATCCTCTCTTTTCTGCATTAGCTCCTGCAGTTCCTGCTGTAACTGATTATCCTGTCTTTCCTGCATAAAAAATCCCATTAAGAAATACAGACTGATCGTAAGCAATATAACAGATATAGAAAGTAACAATCCTGCCACCCATTTTCTCATGCTCTGCTGTCACCCCTTTAACTATCGTCTCTGCCTTTGATGCCGAGTTTTTCACGCTTCTCTACATCTTCTGGTTTCGATGACATTAACGCATAAAGCATAAGGGTATTATCGAATCTGTCCTTAAATGGAATAATTGTATTTCCATAAAAAATCAGCCCTTCTCCCTCTCCACTGTTTGTTACATAGGAAAGCTGGTGTGTTGAAATATTAAGCTGTTTTGCCAGAATCTGTCGATCCCCGGATGCCTGGTTGAGCATCAGGATAAAGTCCGAGTTTTCAAAGATATTCTCGATTTCCCTTGAAGCAAGCAGATCTTTTACGTTCTGTGTGATACCAGTCGGGATACCGCCCCACTTACGGAATCTCTTCCAGATTTCCACACTGTATGCTGCTGTCTGTTCCTCTTTCAGCAACAGATGAAACTCATCAATATAATATCTGGTGGATTTATGGGCAGAACGGTTGACTGTTACCCTGTTCCAAACCTGATCCTGAACAATCAACATGCCAAGTTTTTTTAGCTGTTTACCAAGGTCTTTAATATCGAAACATACCAGACGATTGTTCAACTCTACATTTGTACGGTGATTAAACACCTTCAGGGAACCATTTACATAGATTTCCAGTGCCGTTGCCAGCCTCTGCGACTCTGCCTCTTCCTGTTTGCGAAGCAGATTATATAAATCTTCCAGGATTGGCATTTTCTCCGGAACCGGATCAGCAAGATAGTCCTGATATACCAGACGTACACATCGGTCAATGATTGTTTTTTCCACTGGTTCCAGACCGTTTTTCCCTCCTACTACCAGTTCACAAAGTGAAAGGATAAAATCTGATTTCAGAGATAGCGGATCGTCATCATCCGCATAATTGATGTTAATATCCATTGGATTGATGTAATCATGACTGGTCGGAGAAATACGGATAACCTGCCCGTTAAATGCCCGGACTAGTGGAAAATATTCTCCCTCCGGATCGCAGATGATAATGTCGTCTTTTGTGACAATAAATACATTAGTAATCTCTCTTTTTGCCGCAAAGGATTTACCAGATCCAGGAGTACCAAGTATCAGCCCATTTGGATTCTTCAATTTTTTCCGATCTGCCATGATCAGATTATTAGACAGCGCATTTAACCCATAATAGATAGATTCCCCACCCATAAACAGTTCTTGAGTTGTAAATGGGACAAAAATAGCTGTTGATGTAGTAGTCAACGCCCGCTTGATCGGAATCCAGTTTCTTCCAAGCGGCAAACTACTCATAAGCCCCTGTTCCTGCTGATAGTCCAGTCTTTTCAATGCACAGTTATATTTCTGTGCAATGCCTGCTGTCTGAAATACCACATTTTCCAACTCCTGTTTATTTTTCGCTGTATTTAAGAACACCACAGTTACAAGGAACATTCTCTCATTCCTTGACTGTAAATCTTCCAGAAGTCTTTTCGCTTCCCCACCGTATGTATTCAGATCAGACGGGATAATATCCATATCATATCCGGAGCGTACCGCTTTTTTCTGTTCCTCAATTTTCATACGGTTAATGTCAGTAACCTTACTCTTTACCAGCTTGATTGCTTTCATCTGGTCGATGGACTGGATATGCAGATTAACAAGCAGGTTACAGTCCATTTCCAGAAATTCAGCAAGCATTTTATCTGTCAGCTCTGGTGCCAAAATCTGCAGATAAGATACTGCTCCGACGGTATCTCCCATCTGAAAATCCTTTCCATTTTTGAACAGGAAACTGGATGGTGCAATATAATCCTTTGTGTTCAGCCCGGTACGCAGCATATCATCATAGCTGAATCTGAATGGTACTTTGACATTCTGGTTGAATGTTTCATACATGATCTGCAAACGCTCCGCACCATTTAACGGATATGCAGATACCCCGAAAACCTTAAAATTATTGAGTATGTCTGTTTCGATACGTTCCAGTTTTGGTTTTGCTTCCCGGATATTGTCAGCTTCAATCCCAAACGTAATATACTTGGTTCTGATAAGACCATTATTTCCTTTTGCCAACTGATTTCTAAGCATCTGGGCAAACTCCATACGCAGATCATCAAAACTGTCATTCTGCTTTTTAATACGGATCACATCTTCATATTCCGTCATGTTGCTGTGATGATTGATAAAGGACAACTGAAAATGGATGGTGCTGTCAAAATAATTCAGGAAATCACACCAGTTCTCAAAAATCGCATTTTTATCCTCATTCTGAGCTAACTGGTAGTTAATATCATAAAAGCGGATTGTTTTAGAATAGTAACCATCTTCCACACGACAGATTCCGTCTTTTCCCATTTCCCTGTATGGAATGGACTGCTGTGCGGTAATGTTTTTCCCTTTATTTCTACTGTCTTTATTCGTGCTGGATATTTTCTTTGCAACACCTTTTTTCCCACTGGATTTTACAGAACCCGGCGGCTTTGTCTTTTTTTTATGCCTTTCTGCTTTCTTTGCCTGTTTCTGTGCCGCCTTTTCTTCACGAGCAGCCTGTTTTGCCGCCTGCTTCGCAAGTTTTCTTTCTTCCTTTTCGTGTGCCTTATGTAATTTCAATTCATATTTCTGGGCTTTTTTCCAGGCATGTTTTTCCCGTCTGCTTAATTTACGTCTTGGTCTGCGGACACCTCGGTGTCGCTCCAGTGCTTCATACCCCGTAACCATCGGTACTCCCGTCAAACGCTGTCTGTCCTTTGCATAATCTTCTGTCTCGTCCGGATCAAACACTGGTAAACCATCAGCAGAATCCTCTTCATCCAACCACCAGTCATCCAGATGGGAAAATTCTTCTTTATCGTTTCTTACTTTTTCCACGAACGGTACCTCCTTTCGATTTTGTCAGAATTCTCTTTTTTTCATAGAGGTTTTCCACCTCATACTTCCGTACCGGAGGACGGATAAGTTTTACTGTAATCACATTTTTGAGGACTTTCTCTAAAGGAAGTCCATCTTTCTCATACATGGCAAATAAAAAAGCCGGAAGCATCAACAGACACATTCCGGTTGCCGCATTACTCGAACCAATCAATCCCCTTGACAGGAAATAAAACGGAAGCCCTACTGCCGCTGCAATACCAAGGCAGATGAGCTGTCGTTTTGTAAGATTGAGAATAATTTTATTTTTTACTTTTGTCAGATCTTTTGGTACTGATACAAAAGCCATTTTCATCGTCTCCTTTTCCACATTTAGTGTGCATTAAAGATGCTCTTTGAGAAATTACCTGTTTTCATAAGACTAAAGCACAGTATTACTGTATAAGCCATTACACTGAGCAGCGCTGTATGCACATTGTCTGATACCTGTATGTTGGCAACCAATACAGAGTAAATGCCCACGCACATCATGATAAAAAATCCCTGAAATGCCAGTGCAAACAATCCTCTTAAATAATTGCTGCCAATCTGTCCCCATTCCCGATTGCTCATAGTGGCAAATGGAATTGCACCGATTGACGAATACAGATAAATTTCTATCATACGGCCATACAAAATAACCGTTATAAAAACGGATATAACCTTTAGGCACAGACTCGCCAGAAGCGTTTCCAGTGCCAGTATAATCAGCTCTCCTATTTCCATTGATTCCATTGCTGTCTCCATCGAGGTGATTACCGAATCAATATTGATTGCCGTCTGCTGGTTGATAACACCTGCAGCCCGGTTCACTACATTCTGTCCAACATCAAAAATTGCCATTGTGATCGTAAAAGCATTGCTTACGAACCATACTGCAACCCACATCTTGAAGAAATATTTGAAAAACATCCATGTATCTATATCATGCATGTTATTCTTTTCGGTGAGCATGGAAATCAGCTCATAGCACAACACAAAGGTTATGATCATTCCGGCAATCGGTACGATCACAGAATCCGACAGATTTTGGATCAAGCTGAAAATACTGCCACTCCAGCCCTGGGGCGTTTGCCCAACCTGACTTGCAATATCACCGGTTTTTTCATTCACATCGGTAAACATGTTCGTCAGGTTTGAGCTGACCATGCCTGTAAGGAGGTTACGCATCCATTCTTCTATGGACTCAAAAATCTTATCCATGCGTGTTCTCCTTTCCTACTGCCCCGGCTAAAACAAATTCGCCAGTAATGGTACAAGCTGTGTACCGATCAGAACGACACCTCCACCTGCCATAAGCTGCTTGATTCCCTGGGACTTGGCTCCGGGATTGTCATTTCCATACCCCTCTAGGAGATTGATAACTCCCCAAACTGCCAGACCAGCTCCGATTGCAACAACCAGAGTCTGTAAAATATTAATTGCGGATGTAAAAAACGCCATAATCTATGTTCTCCTTTCGTAACTGCTGTTTCATTGTGATTTTCAAACGGTCACTACTCAGAGGGTTCCGCCCTGATGGGCGGTCTTTCATGCTTACGCATATCGCTACCTCCCAAAAGGGCATAAAAAAAGAGCTATGTATGTTTTACGTTACATGCTCTATGCCTTCATTTTCATTATTTGATTGTTTTTCCAGTTCACTGCCTTCATACACATAAAGGTCGAACGCTTCTTCCGGACTTAACCGGACTTCCATCTGATGTTTCATATATTCTTCCACATGAAACTCATTCTTTTTATCATAATCGGATAATTGCTTATACCGTTTATGTTTTGTAATATCAAATTTATCACTGTAAAACGGACGGACACCACGAAGCTGCAAAATACATTTGTTACCGTCCATGACTGCCAGTTCATCCCGGCTCATCAGTTCTTTTCCCGTTTTCTGATAGTTCAGACCATAAGATCTGCTCTGGCCTCTTGTATCAGAAGTGTTATATAAATCAATTGTTTCCTTTCCCAGTGTCTCTGAAATTTCTTTCAGAGTGGTACTTTCCTTTCCACCAAGGAACAGCATGGTATCACAGTTTCCTGTGATGGTTTCCGCTGCATCCTTATAAATGGTCTTGAGCTGTGACTGTGACTGCAGAATAATAGATGCGGAGATTTCTCTGCTTCGGATCGTTGCAATCAGCTTATCGAACTTCGGAATTTGTCCAATATTTGCGAACTCGTCACAGAGGATTCTCACATGATAAGGTAGTCTTCCATGATGAACGTCATCGGCCCTGTCGCATAACAGGTTAAAAAGCTGACTGTACATCATGGCAACCACAAAGTTAAAAGTATCATCCGTATCAGAGATTACAATAAACAATGCTGTTCTTTGATCTCCAATCATATCCAACTCCATCTCATCATAAGACATAAGCTCCCGCAGCTCTGCAATATCAAAGGGTGCGAGTCTTGCACCACAACTAATCAAAATACTTTTTGCTGTCTTTCCTGCCGCCAGTTTGTATTTTTTATACTGCCTTACTGCAAAATGGTTCGGCTCGTCTCTTTCCAGCTCCTCAAATAACAGATCCACTGCATTTTTAAACTCTTCATCTTCTTCCCTGGTTTCACTGGCATTGATAAATTCCAGCAGGGTTGAAAAATTCTGTTCTTCCTCCGGTGCTTCATAGTAGATATACCCAATCAAAGCACAATACAGCAGACGTTCCGCTTTTGTCCAGAAATCCTCGGAAGATTTTTCTCCCTCTCCTTTGGTATTTACCATGATCGTATTTACCAGTTTCAGAATATCTTTTTCCGAACGAATGTAATGAAACGGATTATAGTGCATACTTTTGGCAAAGTTGATGGTATTCAGCACCTTGATTTTGTAAGGAGCCATTACCACTCTGCCATTTTTATCACGCAGGATTTTCCCATTTTTATCTTTCTTCGGTGTCCCTCGTGCTAACATCTTACCACATTCTACGATAATTGTCCCCTTGGGATCAGTAACTACAAAGCTCACATTATCCGGCATCTGCATAAGCTGTGGTTTCACATAAAATCTGGTCTTACCGCTGCCAGATCCCCCGATCACTATGACATTCTTGTTTCTGGCATACTTTGGTTTCTTCGGTCTGCTGTTCATTGTCAGACGTTCCGTTTGTGTCAGCAGAATATTGTTCTCAAAGACCGGATCAATAAAAGGGGCTATATCCTTTTCATTTCCCCATCTGGCAGAACCATATTCTTCTCCCTGGCGAAACTTCTTTCCATTTTTTCCCTTAAAATACACCACTGCCCACACACTGACTGCAGCAATAGTTCCCGCAGCCAGACTTTTCGGTTGTATACTTGGCAGCAACTTTTTAAACGCTAACGGATAGTTCATAAGGAG
Source organism: Blautia obeum ATCC 29174 (assembly GCF_025147765.1). Taxonomy (NCBI): domain Bacteria; kingdom Bacillati; phylum Bacillota; class Clostridia; order Lachnospirales; family Lachnospiraceae; genus Blautia; species Blautia obeum. The sequence goes on along the minus strand of NZ_CP102265.1, from coordinate 158,510 downwards.
AACCATCAGCCTGTCCACTACTGTACTGCCCCTGCAATACTGATACAGCCAGGTGCATTTATTTACCACATAAAATACAACCACATACGGAATATACAACAGAACCTTTTTTATCACTTCTGCATTCGGGGGACGCACCTGAAATCCTTTCAGTTTTTTCTTTATATTTTTTATCCCACTCATAAGGTCGGCTCCTTCTGTTTTTCTTTCGATTTTTCCCGTTCTCTCTGTTTATCCTGGCTGCGGGCTGCAATTGCCTGCTGTAATTTCTTACGGACAGACGGTTTCTTTGTTTTATTCAGCGTCTTTCCGGTAAATTCCCGGAATGCCGCAGTCATCACATCCACATCCCTTGCCTTGAAGAAAACGAAATATCGGGGTGGATCTACGGACTTATCACGTTTCAGGCTAAAATCAATGCCATACTTTTTTGCCACTTTTTCAAAAGCCTTGATGTTGTTATCCGTAATCTCAATGTTGGAAAGCTGAACATTCTGCTGTGCCAGCTTCTTTAAACTCTGCTTTCCATGATAATCTTTGTCTGGCGGTCCCTTTACCTGCTGTTTTCTTGCTTTCTCTGCTTTTTCTTTCTCCATCGCTGCCAGAAAACGCATCATTGCCTGTTTCAATAAACGGGCTGTCACTTTTCCACCAGTGATACACAGGGACACTGTTTTTTCATTCACTTCTTCCTGCATTAATCTGTTCCTTTCTATGGTTTTCCAACAAACGATCTTCCTTTGCTCCTACCCGGATACAGCAGTACAGAACAAAATTGACTGCTAACACCAGAAGAATCCCTGCAATAATCAATAACATTCTCATTTTATACCCCTTTCATCATTCAAAAGGGCATCTATGACTTTGCTGCCCATAAATGCCCCTACATTAACTTTTATTTTCTTTTTTTTGTAATCCAGACTGCTGATACACTGCCTGCCATGCCTGCAATCGCAAGCAGAATCCAAATCAGCATGTGTGTATCATCTCCGGTTTTCGGTGTATCTGTTACCTGTGTAGACGGTGTTTCCGGTGTTGGTGTTTCTTCCGGTTTTACCTCATCTTTCATCACTACTTTCTGGATCTCCCCAGTATCCTCCACTGTGAACTTCACATCTTCCGCTACCAGATATCCATCAGGAGCTGACTCTTCCCGAAGTGTATACTCCCCAATCGGAAGCATTTCTATGTAATGTGGTTTTTCCTCAGAAGTCCAGCTCTCTACTGTCTTACCATCTTTATCAAGAATTGTCAGTTTTGCTCCTGGCAGTTCCTTACCGGAAATATCTGTTTTGGAAATTTCTACCTTGGTCACATCATCTTTCATTTCGATTTTCTGTGCCTTTGCAGTATCTTCAACGGTAAACGTGATGCTTTCTGCTGTCACATAGCCATCTGTCGGTTTTGTTTCTGTCAGAGTATATTTCTGTCCGACTACCAGTTCTTTGATGATATGAGCTTCTTTACCGGAAGTCCAGGAATCTACAACTTTACCGCTTTCGTCAGTTACCTGTAACTTAGCTCCTTCCAGTTCTTTTCCGTCTGTCAGGGAAGTCTTGGTGATCTCGATTACAGTCGGCTCGTCCTCAAAGGTAAAAGCATAAGATACTTTTTCCTTTTCTGCACCTCCATACTCAAACGTGAACTCCTGTGTTTCATCTGTCGTTGCAAATCCAGGTGCCGGAGATGTTTCTTTGATATAATACGCAAAACCAATTGGTAAATCTGCCGTAAAAGTCAGCTTTCCTTCTTTGTCTGTTGCCAGTTCCTCGATCACAGTATCTGCTTTCAGAATTACTTTTCCGTCTGCTCCTGTAATATCGTCCTTGGCACAGAGGGCAAATACCGCACCTTCCAGTACACGATCAGAATCTTTCTCTTTTTTCACAACTTCCACTTCCGCTTTCTGGCGGTTATTCTGCCAGTCAGCAGAGTAAGTAACCTCTGCAGTATCCTGATCCCGGTATGTCAGATCAATCTCTCTTGCTTCATCATCCAGAACAAAGCCTTCTACTGTAGCTTTTTCTTTTACATAGTATTTACCAAGCGGAAGTCCGGATATTTTTGCAATACCGGTATCATCTGTTGTAATGGTTGCCACCAGCTCATCTTTTTTATAATAATCTTCACTTTCTCCGTCAGCAGATTTCACGTCCTCCAAAGCAAATACTTCAAAAGTAACATCTTTCAGGCTGCCTGTTACATACTGGAATAAATGGCTGATCCATCCTCCAACAGAATCCAGTGCAGTTACTTTATCCAGAAATTCTCCCTGTTTATTGATGATAATCGTTCCTGTCGGCACATCATCTTTCATTTCCACTTTCTGGATTTCCCCAGTATCCTCAATCATAAAGGTGATCTCTTCTGCCTTGAGGTATCCATAAGGAGCCATTTCTTCTCTGAGAGTATAGGTTTCCCCTACGGTAAGTCGTTCAATCAGATGCTGCTCTCCTTTTACAGATTTCCATGTATCAACTACATTTCCATCTTTGTCCAGAACAGTAAGTGTCGCACCCGACAATTCCACGCCAGTAGTTAAATCAGACTTGGAAACCACAACCTTTGTAGGCTGGTTCTTAAATACAGAAGATAACTGTACTACCTTAACATCCTGTCCCTGATATTCTGCTTTTACTTCCAGAATTTCATCAGAAGATACATAACCGTTTGGTGCTGCAAGTTCTTTGATATAATACTCACCGAATGTCAGATCCTGTGTAAATACAGCCTTTCCATCTTCTCCGGAAACAGCTTTTCCAAGGAGTGTGTCAGCTTTCACAATCACAGTTCCATGAGCTTCCATGTCATTCTTCGCATAAAGCCCAAACTCTGCTCCTGCAACGGCTGCTTTTGTATCAGCATCCTGTTTTACCACAGAAATTTCTACTTTCTGACGGTCATTTTCAAAGATAGCTGTCTGCTCAATGACTGGTGTTTCCTGATCTTTGTAAGAGAAAGTAATGATCTGTGCTTCACTGTTTAAAACAAAGCCATCCGGTGCTGTCTGTTCGACAATCTTATAACTTCCAAGCGGAAGATTTTTCAGAACCGCTTTACCATCTTTATCCGTTGTGACCGTTTTTACCAGTGTTCCTGCCGCATATTCCAGAATACGATTTCCATTATCATCTTTCTGGAAATCTGCAGTATAGATGTCCTCGGCAGCGTAAATCTCAAACTCTGCCCCTTCCAGATTTTCTGTCTGATATGTAAAATCATCCTTGAATCCGTCCAGAACTTCGCCTTTTTTCGCGATAGTCAGTTCTCCCTTAACTGGATGGTTCTCATAAACTGCTTCAATAATCACATCCCCGGAAGTTCCATCCATCTGATATGCAGTATTGGAATCAACTGTTACCTCATAGTAATTTTCATTCAAAGTATATCCATAAGGTGCATTTACTTCCTCAATGCGGTAATGTCCGATTTTAAGATTCTGCGGAAGAATCAAATATCCCTGCTCATCTGTAAAATAGGATTTATGTTTTACCGTAGTCGGATAAGTTGTTACCTGCTCCACATATTTTTCAGTGTCCATATTGAAAATCTTGAACTCTGTATTCTTCTGAAGTACTGCCTTTTTCGTCTCATCATCCTGTTTGATAATTTTCAGTTTCGCTTCAAACTCGTCATCCAGAAGCACTCTCCATGTCTGTGGCTGGTTCGGGTTGTTCTCAGTGATACGCACTGTAAAATCATCTACCGGAGTGTAATTATGAGGCGTTGTGGTTTCACGCACAATATAAGTTCCATAAGGAATCGCAATACTGCAGGCATAACCTTTTTCATCTGTAAAGATTTCTGTTGCACCATTTTCTCCGATCACTACCGGTTTTGCAGAATCAAAATCATAGCTTCCATCCTCTTTTACTTTCAGGGATGATGCCAGATAAGCAGTAAATCCTGCCCCTTTCAATAAATCTGCGTCAGTCTTTCCATTATTTGCTGCTTTGATAATCTGGAATGGCTGTTTCATTACCTGCTCCAGAGACAGACACTCACGATTTACCTCTGCTACAAGATCTCCCTCATAATTGCAGACCAGATCATGTTCTTCTTCATCCGCCAGATAACCAGTTGGCGGAGTAATCTCTTTCACATAGTAATTACCAAGATATAAGCCATCCACAGAAGCCTGTCCATTCTTATCTGTCGTAAGAGTGGCAACCTGCTCTCCTGCTTTATAGATCACACCAGTAGCACCATCCGGATGCACAATATCTTCACGAGCATACAATCCATAAACTGCTTTTTCCAGAGTTGCATCGCCCTGTGGAACTGCCTTTTTTGTTTCTTTGTCCTGTTTCTGCAGAGAAATCTTAGCTGTTACACGTTCATTTTTGAATGTATGCTTAAATGTCTGTTTTGCTTCTTTATCATTCGTATAAGAGAAAGCAAACGTATAAACATCATCTGTTTTTCTCACATACCCTTCCGGGGCCTGCACTTCTTTCACATCATAAGAAAATCCAAGCGGCAGGTCTGCTGTAAACTTCGCTGTTCCGTCTGTTCCTGTTGTCGCTTTCTCGATCAGTGTCCCTTTCTTTACAATGATGGTTCCATCCACATTGGTAATATCACTTGCAGCATAAAGTCCAAAAATTCCGCCATCCAGCGGATTTTCTGTATCTTCATCCTGTTTTGTTACCATTACTTCTACTTTTTGTCTGTCATTAGTAAAGGTTGTCTCAGTGAAAACAATGTCCACATTCTGCCCTGCATAGGATAATGTTACTGTCTTTTCCTCTCCGGCATTATAGAATCCTGTCGGAGCCTGTTTCTCTTTTACGATATATGTACCAAGATACAGATTTTTAAGAACGGTAGCTCCGTTTGTATCTGTTGTCAGATTCTCTTTTACCAGATCACCCCTGCTGTAAATCTTTGTACCATAGGCAGTTTTAATATCTTCTCCAGCATACACATCATAAACAGCACCACTCTGTCTGCGTTTCTCATACTTAAATGTTGTGCCATTTTCTGTCACATCTGCACCAACCAGAACCTCACCTTCTTTATAAACGGTAAGCTGTCCCATCTGTTCTTCATCTGGAACAGTAACAGTTGTGGTCTTGCTGACTTCCAGTTTCACGTTATAAGCTGTCGCATTGATACGGTATCCGCTTGGAGCTGTAATCTCTTTCAGATATACGGTATCCTGTGTCTTGGTGATCTGTACGGACGCTTCACCGTTTTCATCCGTCGCAGGTAACTGTGTGATCAGTTTGGTACATTCTGCATCACTGTATAATCCAAACACAGCACCAGACAGCTTTGCGTCTGACTTGGCATCTTTCTTGATCACCTTAACACTTGCCTGCTGTACCCAGGATACTTTAAAATCTACATATTTCTCATCGTCAACGCCTTCGCCAAATACTAGAGCCAGATCCTGGTTTCCGGAACCTGTTGAAATCTTATAAGCTGAATAATCTTTGGTAATGCTTCCTTTCATGGTTGCAGACCAGCTTCCTGCCACATCACTCACCTGTGTTAATGGTGCGGACAGATAAAACTTTGTACCACCACAAATTTCCACACTTTCTCCGGCTTTACTTGTTTTACCTGTTGTCAGGTTATGAAGCTGTACACCTGCCGGAAGTTTCATGGTAATGGTCTGTAACGCATCCGCATTAAATGTAATATCCTTTGTTCTCTGACTGTTGCCATCCACATAGGCTTTTACATCTGCATCCGAAAAGGACATTGCCACATCTGGAATTTCCGGCTGTGAAATACAGTAATTATAGAGTTTCATTGCCAGATTCTGTGCTGTACTATTTGCACCTGAAAAAGCATCTCCACTTCCATTTGCATAAGATGCTGCCAGATGTACCAGAATAAATCTGGCTCCTGCACTTAAATTGCCGTATCCGTTTTCCTCTATAAAAAATCCATCATCACCGGAAGCCTTTGTACCGTAATAGCATACTTTCGCAAGTGCTTTTCCATCGCCAACCTTGTTGATCGTATAAGTTCCACTTCCAGGCCCTGGTTTGGATGGCTGCACACAGTATGCTGTGGCAGATATATTGCCGAATTTTACAGTATACTGATAAGTCAGATATGTTCCATATCCATAATCTGCATATCGGTATTCTGCCCCTCTGGTCACAGAAACCTGCTGTGAACTTCTGGCATTGCCTGCCGCAGCCATAAAGGTTACTGTTTCGCCTTCATTCATTGCATACAGATCAATTCCATTACTCTCTGCCTGCTCCAGTGCTTCTGAAACGGTTAATTCAGATTCCAAATCTGCTGTGCTTTCAGAATTTTGTGTTTCCCAGTGCGATTCCGAATCTTCCTCGCTCTGCTCTGTATCTCCAGTATCATCTTCAACATTTACCGTACTTTCTGAAGCACGCTCTGACTGTACTTCTGTTTCCGGTTCTTTCACTGTAATGTTTCTGCTGATTCTATAAGCAGGATGACCGCTGACTGGTTTTACTGCATAGACAGCCTTGTAAGTATCTGGTGTATGTGTGTCAAAATCTGTACCCGTTTCATTCTTTGCTTCATGGAATAAAACCTTAATCTTACTTTCATCTACACCTTCGATTCCAGACAGATCAACTTCTACATCAAATTCCTGCCCATAAGAAAGTTCAATATCATTTGCCTTTACGATCTCATCCGGATCAAGGGAATCCTGAACATCTTTTAATTCTGCATACTGCTGTTCAAATGGTATTTCTTCTGGTTCTAATTCAGAAGCCGAAACTGCTACTGGCTGAATAATGACAGAAGCCAGTGTTGCGACTGCCATAAATCCGGACAAGAATCTTTTGAATCTCATTTTCATTTTGACTGAATCCTCTCTTTCTTCTATTATCTGTTCTATTTTCATGCAGGCTCACACCTGCATTATTCAATCATTGGAACCACCTCCCACATCTTATTGCTGATACAGAAATACCTCTGATAACAGCACATTCATATGGCAGTGCCTTTTACTGAAACACCGCCACATGGTATCTGCTGTCATCCTGTAAAACAGGAATGACACTCAGGTAAAGTTCAGGATCAAGCATTAAGCCGCAAGAGGTAATTCGTAATCGTTCCTGCAAAGGGTGCCTCCCATCTGTATCCCTTCACGTTTTCACCGGATTCCCGCCGCAAAAATGCGTAGCTGAAAAATTCCGGGTATCCTCTCGCTGCTGGTATGAAATTGTCAAGGTGCAATTTTTAAGGGGATTTATCTTCTTGAATTGCAAATAGACATTTGCCCCTTCACTAACTGCATGTGTGAAAGGGCAAAAATTAACCTGTTTAAAAAATTTTTTAGATATTTTTATTTCAACATTGTTTTATGTGTTTTCCAGTTGTTCTTTTAATTTCTCCAATACTTTCTTCCTCCGGTTTCTGATCGTCTTTGGGCAGCACCCAAAATACTGTGCTGTTTCTTTTACTGTAAATTCTTCAAAAAACAATAGCGTTATCAGTTCCGCATCCTCTTTAGTCAAATATCCCAGAGCTTCTTCCAGTTCCTGTATTTCTGACAATCTGATAATGATTTCTTCCGGTGATAATACCGAAAAAGAACAGTCATAGCCTTTTTCCTGTAATTCCTCCATACTGCATACTCCATGCCTCTGCATTTTTTCAACCTGGTATCGCTCTTTTCTTCCAGCCTGATACCAAGCCAGATATACTGCCCTGGTAACTTCCACAAGCGTATCATTTACACGCAGCATATAGCGTTGTCTTTCTTTTGGCTTTTTACCAGGCATACTTCCAGTCTCCTTTTTTCAATACTCTGGCAGAGTCATCCGAATTATTCCGCATTTTCTGCATTGCCTGTGAAATGCACTTTGATACTGCCGGAACTGTAATACCCAGTTCATGCGAGACTTCTTTTTGTGTCTGCTGCTGAAAATAAATACGCTGGATCATCTGTCTCTGTCGCTCTGTCAACAGATTCATCAACTCCCTGACTGTTTCCTCTGCAATGATTCTTTCAAGCAGACATTGTCCTTTATCTGCCAATTCGCACCATTCTTCGGAAATACAGCTATACGAAATGCAATTATTATGTTCTCGTGTTTCCCTGTTTCTCCACAGCCGGTCTTCGCCTTCTAATATCAGCCTTACATACCAGGGTTGATCATCAAAAAAATTCTCCTCAACAACTGCTATTTTTCTTTCTGCTTCATACACATAATCTCGACAGGTAAATAACGGAAAAACCGTTGCATAGTCCCCCACACAATAGAGAACATATCCGGTCTGATATGCGATAATTTCCGCACAATCCATCAACCTTTGCTTCGCAACTGCTACATCGTTTTCTCTTAAATATTTAGCGGACGGAACCTTTCTTCTTTCTTCCCTGTTACTTACAACTTGTTTCAATTCCTGCAATGTAAGCATAATTACCACCTTTCTGCCTGCTGGCAACAGGTGCCCATCGGCAGAAAGGATAGGATTCTTACTGATCAACTGACAAAAAGGGCAGTAAAAAACAGCTTCCGGTACACCCGTTTTTTTTAACGAGAGCCTGAAACTTCCTTACTGCCCTTTCTAATAGTTACAATATTCTCTACTTTATTTTCCGTCTGATGCCAGGATCAGACTTCTTGGTATTTCTTTCTGCTTTTATGTTCTTTTCATTTTCCATCAAAACAGAATAGTCTCCCATTGCATCATAAGGACACTGCCTCCTATAAAGCAAATTTTCTTCTCTGGTCATCCATCCTATCTCCCTTCTTTATCTCTCTGTTTTCCATTTTAACAACACAGGATTCTATTATCCTTAGCATATATGGGGAGTTTTTTTATTTTACACCCCATATATGGTGAAATTTCACCTGTATTCATTAAAACTGTCTATCAGAGAATCTATGGTCTGCATGATAATTTTCTGCTCTTTCCATTCCATCTTCTGAATACGGTAAAGCACTTCCTGAAATGATTCCTGCTTTTCTGTATCACCTGCCTCTTTCCCCAGCAGGATATTGGCATCTATTTCCAATATCTCAATCATCTTTCTGAAAATCTCAACAGACATTGCAGTTTGCCCGCCTTCAATTCTGCTGACCGTATTGACACTGATACCTGCTTTTTCCGCAAAAGATTCCTGTGACAACTTCATTTCCTGTCTGCGTTTTCTGATCCGTTCTCCCAATTCAATAAGTTCTGTGGAAATTGCACGATTGCTCAATACGGTGTCTCCTTTCCTGCAATTTGTTCCAACTTTACGCCATCGTGTCGCAAAGTTTCCCGAAAAAAAGCAGCTAATTTTTGTCTTAGCTGCTTTTCAAAAAATCTATTTCATTTTATTCTCGGTATTTTATGTATTCCTGTAAGAAGTGTAATCAGAAAAACGCAGAGATAAATGATCGCCTGTCCAATCATTGCCAGAAGAACGATGCTTCCTATTAATCCTCCAATCAGAAGATTCATTGTCCATACTGCCAGCGTTCCTCCGAGGTCAAAACCTCTTGGAACCATCCAGACACACATTTTTCCTATTCCAAACGGTATCCCCATCAGAAGTAACAGCAAGAAATAATTGCACTCTCCATCCTGAATACAAAACGGTCTTAATACTGCAAACAATACCGTAATCACCAGCACTGGGGCTATCACTTTTTTAATCATCTTCTTCATGTTCCTTTATCCTCCATACATATCGTGATTAACTTCTGCCTGATAATAACTGTTTATCGTTGCCGGGGCATTATACAGGGCAGTCAGAAGATAGGCTTTAATATTTCCAACCTTAGTTGTATTTCGGTTCAGGCAGAACAACACATATTCGATATGTGAATAGTTCAGTTTCATAAACCTGCTTTTCACCAAAGCAACTGGTTTTTCTACTCCTGCAATGCGAATCATACTATCCTCCGGCATCATCATAACTTCAATTATCAGTTCTACCAGTTCATCTACATCTTCCTTGGCATGATATTGATAATCTATGTTTTCGTGAATCACTTCACGATATGCTCTCATCTCCTCCATCACATCTTTTTTCTTTGGGAAATTATTTGATGTGATTGGATAAGATTGATTTATCTCAGTTTCACTAATATCAGTCTTGTTAATATCAGTATTATTAGATTGTGATTTCGGGTATTCTGGATTTGTGATTTCCACTATTCCGGAATGATGATTTTCACTATTTTGGAATTGTGATTCTGGAAATTCTGGATTTGTGATTTCCACCATTCTTGAATTGTGATTTTCACTATTCTGGAATTGTGATTCTGCCCAATCCTGAATTGTGGTTTTCACTACTCCTGAATGATGATTTTCATAATTCAGAGAAATGCCTGTTTTCCCCTTGTTTTCTGCTTCTTGTTGCAAATTTGCACATTCCTTATGTCTTTCCTGTTTCGATTGCAAATCTGCAATTTTTTTATGATCTTCCTGCTCAGATTGCAGATCTGCACAATTACCTGTCGGCTTTTGATCTGGAACCTCTCTGATCATAAAATTTTTCACATAAATAACATTCGGTTTTCCCAGTCCCAGACGTTTCTTCTCTATCAATCCAATCCCATTGCTGCTGTCCAGCTCTTTTACCAGTTTCACTGCCTTTTGAGTTCCGCAGTTCATCAGCTCTGCAATTTCTTCCACAGTGAAGATAATGTATACTCTGTCCTCTGAATCCAGCCATCTGTTTTTAATGCTCAGGCTCATACGGTCCAGCATCAGACCGTATAATACCTTTGCTTCACAAGAAAGAGTTTTAAAGCAGGATTCTGTAAACAGCACTTTAGGGACACGATAGAAGCTGTATTGTTCCGCTTCCATCCCTGTAAAATAATCAAACTGTATCTTCTGCATCTGCTACTCCTTTTTTGTTTTCTTTCCATTTATCCAAAAGCATGAAAATGACTTCTTCTATCTGTTCTTTAGAATATGTCTCCGGAAAATAATTGCCGATTTTCTTTGCCGGGATCGTCACATTGATCTTACTGCTTTCCTTTTTTAATAAAACAGCATAGATATAACTCTGGTTTAATTTTCCATTTGCACTGCATTCTTTTAACTGTTCTGCCTGTTGCTTTGTCGGAAAGATACTGCTATTGGCAATCACTTCCAGAAGCCACTCCTGTTCCTCTGGTTTCAGATAAGACAGCTTTTCTCCCACAATCATAGGAATCTTATTATTATCTACATATTCCAACAGAGCATCGGATAATGCTGCCAGACGGATATATCTCTGTACAGTTCTCCCACTGTCCCCGGCAGCTTCCCCTACCATATCTGCTGTATATTTTTCGCCTTTACTTCCCTGATGCTTCATTGCATCATATTTCATCTTATAGGCATGAGCTTTTTCACTTGGCAGTAGATTTTCACGCTGAATATTGTAGGCTAAGACCACAGCGCCTTGCCTTGTCTCCAAGACAGGTTTCCATAGCCTCGCCCCGAAACCGTACGTACATCTCTCGATGTATACGGCTTCCCATTTACCATAGTCTTTCAGTTATTTCGTGATTTTGGCATAGCAGTTCGGACAAACTGCAAGTGTCTTGCGACGCTTAGCCAACATAATAGTATTCCATTCATTGTCTGCTTGGATTGATTTCAATGATCTTACATGGTGCATGCATATATCACCTGTGTTTTCACCACAAAGTTCACATACACCTAGCTTAATCCTTGTCCTCAGATAATTCGGATTATCATATTTGACGTATTGTGGCAATAAGTCAGGCTCGAAACCGCATGCATAACGTTTCTTTTTGAATCCGTCATGATAAAACTCGCAGTATCTCAATCCCTTCTTTGTATTGTATGGAACCATGAATATCCCGTTTTTGCGGTACTTTCTCTGTATCTTATAAACACTCTTTCGATATTTCAGTCCGAAGGTTTTGTACATGCTATATTCCAAGATAAATGCAAAGTTTTTGATGACTGTTGCATTTTCGGCAATGGAATAATAATTGTACATTCCTCTGATTTCCGCATTTACTTGCGACACTATTTCCACGTCTGTCATGTGAACCATATTTCCTCTGTGGTGTGAATCCCATATTTCCTTGCCATTTTTGTCATACCTAATCCTTAGAGCACCATACTCCGTCAATTTACCTTGCCATTTATCTCTTGGGGCGTACAATTTAATTCTGCCCGTATGAGTTTTTCTTAATTGATGCTTTGAGTCATACTTAAGCGCTGAGTTCTTTGCGGTGGTGATATCATATCCAAGAAATCTTGCTTTATCTTGACTATGTGTTATCTTGGTCTTTTCTTCGGACATCTCAAGATGCAGAGTATCCTCGAGAAATACTCTGAATTTTTCCTTGATTTCAGATGCATCCTCGAATGAACCTATGACTCCAATTAGAAAGTCATCCGCATATCTACAATAGACCAGACTTTTGTATTCCTTATTGTTTGCTCTCTTGCTTGGTAAACTGTGCATGTAGTTAATAGCGTCCTTTTGCAGCCGCAGAGCTTCCTTTCTTTGTTGCTCATTCCAATTTTCCCAATTTGCTCGGTTTTTTCTTCTGATGTAGTATAATTTGCTTGCTGCCCTTTGATACTCAAGGTTTTCTTTTGATTTACCTTTATTGAAGCTTTTCTTTAAGTTTTCCGCAAAATCGTCCAGCTTCGACAGATATATATTTGCCAATATTGGACTTACTCCTGAACCCTGAGGAGTTCCTGAGAAAGTGCAGTTATAAGCCCATTGCTCCATGTAGCCTGCCTTCAACATTTTCCAAATGAGAGCCAAGAAATTTTCATCCTCGATTCTCTCCCTCAGAATATTCACTAGCACATGGTGGTCAAAGCTATCAAAACAGGCATGAATATCACCTTCTACAAACCATGTGATTCCGGTGAATTGATTCTGTATTTGCTGTAAAGCCGAGTGACAGCTTCTTTTAGGTCTGAATCCATGAGAGCAGTCTGAGAAATTTGGTTCATATATACTCTCAAGAATCATTTTTACAACCTCTTGTACTAATTTGTCTTCTGTTGATGGAATTCCCAATGGACGCTTCTTTGTGCTGTTTTTCTTTTCAATATACACTCGCCTTGCGGGATTCGGCTGATAGCTGAAACTCCTAATGCTTTCGATGAGAGCACTTATTCGCTTCTCGCTCATACCATCTAGGCTTTTGCCATCCACACCAGATGTCATACTTCCTTGAGATTGGCTTATATTCTTATAAGCTAGAAAATAAAACTCTGGGTTGTATAAATTCCGATATAATCTTTTAAATTTATACTGTTTGTTTATTGCTTGTTCTGAAAGACTTTTCAATACCTTTACTGGTTCTCTCAATGTCTCACACATCCTTCCTCGTTTTAGTATTGAATGATAAACTGCCGTCCTTCGCCATGTGGGCGTTATTATTCGCTTCCGATTTTACGGCTATCCTTGTCAATCCAAGGTCCTCGAACTACTACGACGGCTCCGTTACCATGCTGAATATTCAGAGTCATCTCTCTTGCTTTTTACACTTGAGATTTTTCACCTTTCGGCATTACTCATAGCCACTTGGGCATTTCAGTTTAGGTAATCCCCGTTTAGCTTCATTGTGATAAGTTGTACTATTATCGGTATGGGAGTTTTCGTCATTTTCCATTACTTATGGCTGGCTTACGTTGATTATCCCGCGGATTGCAGACAGCAAAATACTAATCCGCCAACGTACCACCGTAACATCTTCCATTCGGTGTGGAGATGGTTAGCTCCAGCCTCTGACTTTCCTTCAAGCAGTTTAGCCTTCATCCTTATATAGTACCTTTCGCCTCGACACTCAGTCGCAGCTTGGAAGATTCGCTGACTTGTGCCTTTACAAACGTGCTGTTGTCCCCTTCATGTTTCCACTCGAGGTTAGTTGTTGACGATAAGATTGTGTTTTTTGCACTTGATAATTTTTCTTATTACTTTCTCATAGTAAAATCACAATGACCCACGACAATTGGGTGTCCACCCCAACCGCCTTACGGGCGCACTGAATCAACCATAGATACAACCGCTTCATCATCTTTTAATACGCGAATGATCACAGGTACCTTACGATAACCGATCTTTTCAGCTGCAAATTTTCTTCTGTGACCCGATATGATCTCATAAGTTCCATCCTGCCTCGGTCTGACTATCAGAGGATTTAATATTCCATACTTCTTAATGCTCTCCTGTAATTCAATCATCTGACTGTCCGCCTGAACCTTGAATGGATGGTTTACAAATCCCCGAAGTCTTTCCAGCTCAATCTCTACAACTCTTTCATCCTGATCCAGCAATTCCTTCTTTTCTTCCATAGGCAACTTCCTTTCCCTGAACGCACTCGCGATGCTCGCTCGTTGTCGCGGCATTCGTCAAAGTCTCAAGCAAGCTTAGACCTTGACTCATTGCTCACGCAAAAAAGCCCGTCCAGAATAGATTGTTTTTATCTAATCTGAACGGACTCTTCCGACAGGCCTGATATCACAGGCAAGAATATAGTGTTTTATCTCACTGCTTTTCCTAATTTTACACCCCAAAACTCATCCTACACTGTAGTTAATCCCTCTAGGTGACAGACCGGAAAATATGAATCGGTGACAAGCATCCATCCCCGCTGACAAAGTCAGTATTTTCAACCTTGTTTCGCTGACAAATTTGTCACTGAAATTGCAATTCTGCACAAAAAAAGCGGCAATGAAACTATCTTCATTACCGCTAAAAATGAGCGTCTCCTATAGGAATCGAACCTACAATAGAGTCTTAGGAGCAACTTTTATGCAGGTTCAGACTAGTCCAACAGAGACAACCTATTCATTTATAAGTCCAGTAAAAAAGCGCCTTCCCGGACTATTTCTGTTCATATAAGATCATTGAAAATTATTCCGGATTTTTACATTTTCTGAGAAAATGATTGTACGCTTCTAATATAAAGCGCCAACTCCATCTATAATTTTTCAAATCATAAAATCCAACTATCCTGCCCATTTAAAAGCGGGAAATGAAATGTGTGATACACTATTTTCTTTGTCAGATTTCTTCTAAATTATACATCAGATACCGCCATTTACGCAAGATGCTTTGACCACTATTTTACCTCTTTTTTCTCACATGCTCTGATTTGATCTCATAAATAAAACCGGCAGAGATTTTGCTCTCCACCGGTCTGCTTTTATCCTAATTATGTTCCCCTTGCATTGATTTTGCTAATGATGTCAGCAACACAGCCATTTCCGGATTGCTGAGAACTTTTGCAAGTAACTCTGCGTCCACTCCTTCTGGAACTTCCATCATCGTCCTCTTTTCTGTATCATGGATCTGCGGATTCAGATTCTTCCTGTTATAAAAGGAATCTTCCAACAGTGTCGCATTGCGCCGTCTGTCTTCATCTATAATATGCGAATATACTTCTGTAACCATATCTGCCTGTGCATGACCAGAATCTCCCTGTACCGCCTTTATATCACCGCCGTTCAGCTTAAGCTTATAGGTAACACTCATATGCCGGAAACTGTGAAACACAATCTGTGGTAAATCATGTTGTTTGATCAGCTTATTCAGGGAATCTCTGATATACGCACCGCCCCTTGGAAGTCCATATTCAGTAGCAAGGATAAGGCCATAGTCCTGGTATTCTTCCTGCAAAATATCCTTTATCTCCTCCTGCTGTGCTTTCCATGCAATCAGTTCTTCAGCTACGCTCCTGGGTAAAAACACTTTCCGCACGCTGCTTTCTGTTTTTGGTGTTTTCATAATGCGTACCGTCTTATTCGTTTTCCGCTCCTCTGGAAATATGACGATCACATCTTTCTGGTCTAATTCCTCTAACGCTTTTTTGCTGACTCTCTGTACTTCCTTATTTACATAAAGATACGCCCGGTTTTCTTTGATCGCTTCTTCTGATATATCTACGCAGTCCCAGGTAAGCCCCAGTAGTTCTCCTATTCGAAGAGAACCGGCAAAGGCAAGGTTCATACACAATTTCAGGCACTCATTTTCACACACATCCAGAGCATATGCAAAGGTCTCTGCATCCCATATTACCCGTTTCTCTGATTTATGCTTTGGTACCGTCGCTTTAAATGCTGGATTCTTCTCCATGATATCCCACTTCACAGCCTGATTAAAACAACTCTTCAGCAGCTTATGTACATCACGGATTACACTGGTAGATACGAACTCGCTTCTGACATTTCCGTTCAAGTCTGGAACGGATGGCGTCTTTGTCAGAGTCTTATAGTAAATCTCCAGAAATCTGGTATTGATATCCGTCAGTGGAGTTTTCCCAATGATAGGCAATATATAATTCTTCAGCAATGACATATTCCCGTCATAGGTAGACAATGCCCACCTGTCTTTTCCATACAGTTCTACATACTCATTTATCAGATCCTCCAACGTCTTACAGTTCGATACGATAATACCGCCTTTTTTCTCTTTCAGTTCGATTTCTGCTTTTCTTATTTTAGCTTCGTTCTTTGTATCATACGTTTCCCATTTCTGTTTCCGTTTTCCCTCTGTATCTTTACAGTAATATACGACACAATATTTGTTATTTTTCTTCTGTATCGAAGCCATGCTATACCACCCCCTTTTCCTTCCGCTTCAATAACCACTGTTCAAATGCTTCTCTTGGAATACGAATAATCTTTCCTGTTTTTCTGACCGAGATTTTTCCTGTGGTGTACCAATAAGCTATGGTTGCAGGCTCAACTCCTGCCAGTTCTGCCGCTTCCGGCACTGTCAGATACTCCAGACATTTTTTCTCCTGGCTGTGATCTGCTTCTGCAAGGCATCTTCACTTATAATTCTCATATTCCCGTTTTTCTTTCAACTCCAATTCTTCATATTCAAAATTAAACAGCTCATAGGTATCCTGTGCCTGCAAGAATCGCTCAAAGCTCTCCTTTGTCACCCTTCTCCGTCCGGCAATTACAATGACGTCCAGCAATGGGGCATATTTTTTACTGCTCAGGATTCCATATACGGTACTTCTTGGAACGTCAAGCAGCCGGGCCATTTCCGGCATACTGAGACTGGCTGCCTCTGCAACTGCATCTTTCTTACGATCTTCCTGTGTACGGTATCTGGACTGGCTGTGATACCAGTCCTGATTGGCATACCACTTTTCAAAACTGGCAATTTCAACCCTCATCTTTCCAAGCAATGTTTCTGTCCGAAAATAGTTTTTATGAACCAGCCAGTAACGATCTGTCTTCTTTAATCCCAGCATATCCCCCATCTCGTGGACACTCATCCACTTTCGGGGTTTTGCCGGTGATCCAACTCTTTGTATCACTGCCATGTTTCACGCTCCTCCCATTCATTTTTCTTAAATCATATCTCACAATTCGCAAAAAATTTAGGATGTCACAGAAGCATTTCCCTTATCCAACCACTCGTCAAAACTCTTCTTGGAAATGCGGTAGCCACCGCCTTCTAACTGAATCCAGCGGAACTCATTTTGTCTCAACAGCTTATAGACCATTGATCTGCTGACATCCAGCATTTCCTGTAAATCCTTCACCGTATAACATCTTTTTTCTGCCATATTTTCACTCTCTTTCTATCTGTTTTGATTTTATTTCTAAATACAAAAATCGTGAAAAAGTTAAGAGTGCCGTTCTCACTCTTTAACCTATTTCATACATTTTCCGCATTTTCTTTAAGATTGCACTGACCTTCTGAGACATACGGACCTTTGAAATTTCCAGTTTTTTCGCCAGTTCTACCTGCTTCATGCCATCAAAGTAGATGGACTTGATAATAAACTGTTCATGTTCTGACAGCTTTGCGATATTCTGATGCAATTCTGCAGATTCAGCCTGCAGAATTACCAGATCTTCTACGCTCCGCTGGCACTCATCCGGTAAATCCTGCACTCCAATTCCATCTGTATTCTCACTGAAAACACAATCCAACAGCTCCGTCCACTTTGTTTTTCTTGTCATGGTTTCCGGATCTTCTGGCTGCCACTTTTTACTTCTGTAAACTTCATTACGGTAAGCGGAAAGCATTGCCTTGGCTACCTCTCTGGTTATTTCATAAAATTTCCCATCAACTTTTGCATAAAATTTGTCATTGAATTTATATGGATGCTCTACATACATCGTCCGTTCCTCCTGAATTTGAAATCTGTTTCGTGTTCCAAATTCAAGAGCGGAGGGGACCGGCTCCTTCTGATGCCTCTGATCATGCGTACTGATTTCCTTTCAGGCCACCAGATCAGGCAGACCTGTGGCTTATTGGCCGGAAATCAAAATTTCAGGGCAACAAAAAAAGCCCCTCCGGGGTGCTAACCCGAAAGAGCTTTTCTAATAATCATATGAAGTTTTCCTGCTGTTCTTTTATTTCCAGCATAATCAGTATAACAGTTCAAAGTATCAGGGGTATCTCAAATACCTGCCGTAAAGTATCACTGATTCCTATAAAAGTATCATCATTTGATACTTTTTAAATTGACATAAAAATACACCGGAATCATTGTATCAGGATAAAGTTCACAAAGTATCCGCAATACATTCCCATAAGTTCATGTCATTATTGAAATCGTACATATTTCAGTATGAAAAGTTCACCATTCAAATTCTGATTATTATTTCTCCACATACTCTTCTGCCATATGTACTGCCATAGCACCATCTGCCACTGCTGTTACTATCTGACGAAGTAACTTTGTTCTGACATCTCCTACAGCATAAACACCCGGAATACTCGTTTCAGTGTTTTCACCTGCCACAATATATCCTTTATTATCCAGTTCTATCTGATTATCTAAAAAATCTGTTGTCGGTTTTCTTCCTATACTCACAAACAGGCCGTCACATTCTATAATGTTTTCTTCTCCTGTAACTGTATCTTTCAACCGCACACCAGTCAATCGTTCTCCATAAATCAGTTCATTTACTGTATTGTTCCATCGAAACTCTATATTTTCAGTTTTCATCAGCTGGTCATGGTAGATTTTCGTTGCACGTAATGTATCTCTTCGATGAACAATGATGACTTTCTTAGCAATTCGACTTAAAAGAACAGCATCTGATACAGCAGAATTTCCACCACCAACAACCACCACGATCTTATCTTTATAAAACATACCATCACAGGAAGCACAATAAGCAACCCCATGACCTATCAATTCTTTTTCTTTAGCGAGACCAAGTTCTCTTGGATTTGCTCCAGTAGCAATCACTACTGTTTTCCCAATATAAATTCCCGAACTAGTTTCTACTCTCTTAAGCTTTCCTGTTAAATCCATATTAAAAACTTCAGCATATTCACTTTTAGCGCCAAATTTTTCCGCCTGTTTTTGCATTTTCTCTGCCAATGAAAATCCGTCAATTCCATTTTCAAAACCAGGATAGTTATCAATCTGCCAGGTCAATGACATCTGACCACCTGCAGATAATTTTTCTAAAACAATGGTATCAAATCCTGCTCTGGCTGCGTATAATGCTGAAGTATACCCTCCAGGTCCTCCCCCCACGATAATCATATCGTAAACATGATTTTCATTCATACAGCAGTCCTCCTTTTATTTTTCCAATGCTTCATTAATAAAATTCTCTATCATTATTTTTGATTCAGGTGCAACAATAGAATCTATTGCCTTTCCATTTCGATATAAAACCAGCGTAGGAATCACCTCAATCTTTTCAGCTTCTGCAATCTGTGGTTCTTCATCAATATTCACTTTTCCAGCAATAAGAATATCGCTGTATTCTTCACTTATTTTTTCATAAGCCGCTCCAATTCTACGGCAATAACCACACCAAGGTGCCCAGAAATCAACCAAAACCGTTTTTTCCTTATGAATTAATTGTCCAAACTTTTCTTTATTTATATTTATAGATGTCATATTTTTCAACTCCTTCTCCTATTTGAACTTAATATACCCCAAATAAGTGCTTGCTTCCGTGATGATATCACAGAAAAGATAATTTACTTTATTACACTTCTTTTTATTTCTATTTATGGCATATGCCAGTTATATAATTGACGCGTCTAAAAAAAGCAAGTATACTATGTTCGTAAAGGAGATAACGGTTATGAACTTCGAAAATTGTTTTCCACTATGGAATGACTTAAATACAGCACAGAAAAAAATAATTTCAGACAATTTAATCACACAGTATGTAAAAAAAGGGACAATCATTCACAATGGAAACCTGGATTGTACTGGATTATTACTGGTTAAATCCGGGCAGCTTCGAACTTACATACTTTCAGATGAAGGACGGGAGATTACACTTTACCGTCTGTTCGATATGGATATGTGTCTTTTATCCGCCTCATGTATCATGCGGTCTATTCAATTTGAAGTAACCATTGAAGCAGAAAAAGATACGGATCTTTGGATCATCCCTGCTGAAATCTATAAGGGCATCATGAAAGAATCTGCTCCTGTCGCAAATTATACCAATGAGTTAATGGCTACCCGTTTTTCTGATGTCATGTGGCTGATTGAACAGATTATGTGGAAGAGTTTGGATAAGCGTGTTGCTTCATTTCTTTTAGAAGAAACATCCATTGAAGGAACAAATGAACTGAAAATCACTCACGAAACTATCGCAAACCATCTTGGTTCCCACAGGGAAGTTATCACTCGAATGCTTCGATACTTTCAAGGCGAGGGTCTCGTCAAACTCTCCCGTGGCAAAATCACAATCCTTGATCCAAAAAGACTGGAAACACTCCAAAGGTCATAAAATTGTTTTTCTGTAACATATAAAGAAGAATCCTCCATTTATCAGAATTATGAAAGTCATTCTAATAAATGGGGGATCTTTTTATATAACGAGAAAATTATAAAAATATTATGATTATTTTTAATAATCCATACCACATGCATATGCCTTTTCAATCAGCGCACGGTCATTGACAGCTGCATCATAGAAGCGGAATCCGCCGGAGAAGTTGTATGTTTCATATCCATTTCCTTCCAGAATACGACTGGCAATATAACTTCGCAGCCCACTCTGGCATATCAGGTAAACAGGCTTTCCCTTCTCAATTTCATTGATACGTTCCCTTAGTTCATCTACAGGAATGTTTTTGAATCCATCCATATGCCCCCTGTTAAATTCACCTACAGTTCTCACATCCAGCAACACAACACTTTTATCTCTAGAAATCTTATCCATATCTTCCAGATGCCATTGTTTTAAGGTACCTTTTGCTATATTGTCTATCATGAATCCTGCCATATTTACAGGATCCTTGGCAGAGGAATAAGGCGGTGCATATGCGAGATCCAAATCCTTCAGCTGGGTTGCCTTCAGCCCTGCATGGATTGCTGTTGCCAGCACATCAATACGTTTATCAACTCCTTCATATCCAATAATCTGAGCACCAAGCAAACGATAGCTCTCTTTTTCAAAAACCACCTTCATGGTCATCACTTTTCCACCAGGATAGTAACCGGCATGACTCATAGGAGAAAGAATTACTGTATCTACCTCTAATCCTGACTTTTTGGCATTGGTTTCATTGATACCTGTAGTGGCTGCTGTCATATCAAACACTTTTATAACGGAGCTTCCCTGACTGCCCAGGTAACGACTATCACCGCCACAAATATTATCAGCGATGATTCTGCCCTGTTTATTGGCTGGTCCTGCCAAAGAAATTAGCGCATCATTACCCGTAACATAATGTTTTACCTGAACTGCATCACCTGCAGCATAAATATCCGGTACAGAGGTTTCCATTCTGTCATTCACTACAATACTTTCCTTGATGCCAAGTTCCAGACCGGCTTCTTTTGCTAATACTGTGTCTGGTGTGACTCCGATTGCCAGAACTACCATATCAGCCTGAAGGGATGGATTATCTTTCAACAGGACCTCCACTCCGTTGTCTTTTTCTTTAAATCCTTCTACTGTATAGCCCAGTACCAGTTTTATCCCATGCTTTCTCATTTCATTATGGATCATGGATGCCATATCCGGGTCAAAAGGGTTCATCAGCTGCTTAGGCCGCTGGACAATCGTAACATCCATGCCAAGCTCCCTCAAATTTTCTGCCAGTTCCAGACCAATAAAACCGCCACCTGCCAATACAGCCGATTTTGGATGATTCTTATTTATATATTCCTTTATCCGAAAAGTGTCTTCTACAGTACGAAGTGTAAAAAGTTTATCAATACCTACTCCTGGAAGTCTCGGCTGTGTTGGCTTTGCACCTGGAGAGAGGATCAGCTTATCATATTTTTCTTCAAATATCTCACCATTCTCTAAATTTTTCACTGAAACCGTTTTACGTTCCGGATGTATGGAGATAACTTCATGATGAATTTTCATGTTAATACGGAAGCGTTTAAAAAAACTCTCTGGTGTCTGTAGTGTAAGTTCTTCCGGGTCTGTGATCACGTCTCCAATATAATATGGAAGTCCACAATTTGCATAGGATATGTATCCGGATCTTTCAAACACAGTAATTTCAGCATGTTCATTCAGTCTGCGTATTCTTGCTGCGGCTGTAGCTCCTCCGGCTACACCTCCTACAATTATTACCTTCATCTTATTTTTCCACCTTTCCTGAGTAAGCTGCAATGCCACCGATATTATTTACTTTAGAATATCCCATTCGTTGCAGTATCCCAGTTGCCTGGCGGCTTCGTGAACCGGAATAACAGTATACAAACAGTGGGATATCCTTATTCTTCGCTACAGAAGCAATATTGTCAAGTTGCTGCAACGGCACATTTTTACTTTCTGGTATATGTCCTTCCTGATATTCCTGCGGTGTACGTACATCCAGCAGAACTGCATCATCAGTCCTTTTATATTCTTCTATGCCTTGATTAATATTCGACTGTTTAAAGAGATCAAAAAATCCCATTAGCACACCTCCCTAAAGCATTTCTAAAATCGCATTCTTAGGTCTCGCCCCTGAAACCTGCTGTACAATCTTCCCATTCTTCATAACCACTAAAGTCGGAATGCTCATAATACTGAACTTATTTGCCAGTTCAGGCTCTTCATCTACATTAATCTTTCCAACTTTAATATCTCTACGCTCACTTGCAATCTCCTCTACAATAGGTACTACCATGCGGCAAGGCGCACACCAAGATGCCCAAAAATCTAAAAGAACGGGTTTATCGGAATTCAGTACTTCGTTCTGAAAATTATTTTTATTGATATTAATAGCAGACATTTTACAGTCCTCCTTATCTTTTTCTTTTTGTAGATTTATTATAGTCTTAATTTCATTTATTTTCCGTGATTACATCACCATACCTCATTAACTTAACTTCTTGCCATACCATCTACACTTAATATAACACCTGTAATGTAACTCGCCTCATCTGAAGCAAGAAACACAAACGCATTGGCAATATCTTCTGGCTGTCCAAGACGACGCAATGGAATTCTTTCAATCATAGGTTCGATAACTTCCTTTGGCACGGCCTTCATCATATCAGTTTCTGTAATCCCAGGTGCAACAGCATTAACACGAATACCTTTAGGTCCTAGTTCTCTTGCTAATGATACAGTCAATCCGTTTACTGCAAACTTCGATGCCGGATAAGCAAACCCACTTGGCTGTCCCGAAATACTCACCATGGAAGAAGTTGAGAGAATGACCCCCTTGCCTCTTGCCACCATACATTCTGCTGCTACACGAGTAGTATTAAATACTCCTTTTACATTTAGATCCATGACTTTATCAAAAGTCTCCTCTGTATAATCCATAAATGAGGTGTTTTCTGAAATCCCTGCATTATTTACCAGTATGTCGACACATCCATATTTTTCAGTTGCCTCTTTAAAAGCCTTTCTGACAGACTCCATGCTTGCTAGATTTGGACTAATTCCAGCAACTATTGCATTGGGATATTTTTCTTTTAATTTATCTACAGCAACATCTGCCGATTCCTGTGAACTTGCTGCCAACACAACTGAAGCACCTTCCTTCAAGAATTTATCAGCTGTAGCAAATCCTATACCACGGCTTCCACCCGTAATGATTGCAACTTTATCTTTTAATCTCATTTAGACTACCTCCTTACTTAGTTTCTAACTACATTATAAGCAAAAGGTAGATTATTTTCTGTGATATCATCACAAAATATCGCAATAAAAAACCCTGTTGCTCACGCACCAGGGTTTTGGTTTATCCATCCGTATTTAACACAAGATTAGGCTTCTATTCAACTTCTGAAAACTGATCTTTTCCAACATTACATAATGGGCATTCAAAATCTTCCGGAACATCCTCCCACTTTGTTCCTGGTGCAATACCACCTTCAGGATAACCTTCCTCTTCATCATATTCCCATCCGCAAACGTCACATACATATTTCATTAGTTTGTTCCTCCTTATAAATATATTAATACACAGCATATATTACTGTTGTATTTGTGTTGTTCTGTAACCTTAATATGTATAAATGCTTTTAGCATTTCCATAATCCATGCAGGTTACAATATGCATATACTTCTTCTACCTGTTCACCATTGCAAAGACAAAAATCTGCTACCGGCTCCTGCCCTGGATTTAACTGTTTTCTGTATATTCCCTGGTTTGTATTTAATGTAATCCACTCAATGAAATGCTCTTCAAGCATTGGATGTTTTGTCTCTCCGACCACAACATGAACATGACTGCCTTCTATCGTATATACAGGTACATGCTTCTCGACAGCAGCATCTGTCACTCCGGCTTTTAATTCCTGCATAGGTTCTCCGCAACACATTACTGGTACGCCTTGATCCTTTACCATTTCAATAATGTTTCCACAATGATTGCATACAGAATATTTTACTTCCATCTTTTTTATCTTCCTATGTTTAAAATTTAAAATCCAATTGTTTCTATAACTTTTTTCAAAGCATCCGCCGATTCTTAAACTTTAATGCTTCTTTACCAACTGATGCAGAACCAACAAAGCCACAGCCTATCATTACTGCTTTTTTTAATAATCACTTTCTTCTTTGTAATAATCTCCTTCTCTTTAATAGTTCTCTTCACGTATTTCGAAATAACTCTGTGGATGGTTACATACTGGACATATCTCAGGTGCCTTTGTTCCTACCACAACATGTCCACAGTTACGGCATTCCCATACCTTAACTTCACTCTTTTCAAACACCTGTGCAGTTTCAATATTCTTAAGAAGTGCACGATATCTCTCTTCGTGGTGCTTCTCAATCTGTTTATTGTCAATAAATAATAGTAATAATTGCTATTATTATAATAATTAATATTACTGATTACCTTTTATTTAAAATAATCATTCAATCATCATTTTTTCCGTTCAAAAACATATTCTGCATCTGATGATAAATCAGAGCGGAATGAATAGCCTAGTCTATCAAATTTCTTAATATCCTCAGGATTTTCAATTCTGTTTTCAGCCATGAACCTAACCATTTCACCACGGGCCATCTTAGCATATGTACCTTTTGTCACCAGTTTATCTCCTGATAACTCACAAAATGTAATCGTAATGTATCTATCCTGTCGTGTCAGATATTTTTCTATGCACTTAGAGTATTCTTTCGATGCCAGATTGATTATAATCCTGCTGTTATCAATCACTGAGCGGTATAATAAATCTCCCCAGTACTCATACAGATTTTTTGTTTCTCCTATTCCAACCTTCGCCTGCATTTCCAAACGATAAGGTGTCACACCATCCCTTGGTTTTAGCACACCATAAAATGCAGATATTATTCTCAAATGATTTTGTACATACTCGAACTGACTGTCCTCAAACACGGATGGAGCCATATATTGAAAAGCAATTCCTTCATATGATAAGACAGCTGGGGTAAGTAAATGATAAAGATCCATGTTTTCCAATCTATTGAAGTTCTGTTCTGTAATTTTGTCATTACATTTCCAGATAGTCTTCAGTTCTTCTTTTGACTTACTTTTCAACCAACTTTGTATCTCTGTCGTCTTTTCAATAAATTCAGGCAATCCATCCGGCGCTATGCTGTCAGTATCTGTAATCATCTTTTTAGCAGGGGATAATATTATCTTCATTAATCTAATTCCTTGAGCATATTTTCAGGATCATCTGCAGCCTTGACTTTATCATTTGCCTTTATAATAATCCCCTGTTCATCAATAAGATATGTGGTTCTTACTACTCCCATAGAGACTTTGCCATAATTTTTCTTTTCTTTCCATACATCATATGCTTCAATAACTTTCCGCTCTGGATCTGCTAAAAGTGTAAATGTCAATCCATATTTTTCCTCAAATCTCTTATGAGAGGATACAGAATCCTTACTGACTCCAAGAATAACTGCTCCTTTTTCGGTAAACTGAGGGTATCGCTCAGAAAACCCACATGCCTGTTTCGTGCATCCCGCTGTATTATCCTTGGGATAGAAATATAAAATCACTTTTTTTCCTGTATAATCCGATAATCTATGTATTTTCCCATTTTGATCTGGCAACTCAAAATCCGGTGCCTTAACCCCTACTTCCAACATTATTTATCCCTCCCTTTCTGTATCTTTCTCTTTATTCGCCTTTTTCTTCCTATTCCCGGTAATCATTTTATGACCTGTATATATCGCCATTACCATACATAACATAGAACTTAAAGCAAAGTATTTGTGACTTGATTTTTGCTTTTTATATCCAGTGTAAAAAGTCCCAAGCATTGTGATCAATGCTCCTACTGACCAATATTTATGTGCTTTCATGTAATTCCTCCATTTTTTCAGTGTATTCAATTCTAATTATACGCTACCATATTCCTATGTCAATTTGATAATAGAGCATTCCTATAAAATTTTTCAAAATATCATTGTCAAAACTATGTATTGTTATACTTTAATTTTTCTTTGAAATAATTGACAAAAAGCTTGCTTTCAGGAGATTACTATTTAATCTCTTTTCCATCTATATATAGTTGAAATTTATCAGGATTATTGACAACATCATAGTCCTTTCCGTATTCTACAGGTCTATATTCGGCTGTCATTACCGATTCCCCGTCTTCAATGTCCTCTTTCCATAAATAGATGTTCATATCAATGCTCGTCGCATATCCTCTGTCTGTGGAGAATTTTGTCGAATGAAAAGAGACTTTACAACTTAAAATTGGATAAAAAGGACAACAAAAAAGAAGAGCTGCTTGCTCTTCCCATATAGTAGTAGTAAAATAATATGTCATGCCAGCGCAATATATTACCTAGAATATCGCTATAACAGGAAAGGGGCTGCATTGTGACAGCCCCTAGTTTACTTCATCACGTTGTCTACATTCTGAGTGAACTCGTTCCCTGGTTTATTTTAGCATCGATCTGGATTTTGTTTCATAAAGATAAATTTTGCCACAGAGCGGTCGTATGTTTTAATGTGTCCAAACAGCCAGTCGATTACATTTTTCTGTACAAGTTCACTGAACCGATCTGTTGGTCCTTCATACTCCTGAAGGTATTCATGCAGTTCCTGAATTGTCTTTTTAAACTCTTCATGTTTTTCATGATGGTTTTCACGCTCTGGATAACCGGATTTTTCCTGAAGCTTTTCCTCTTCTTTGAAATGAAAGTCAGTATATTCATCCAGATAATCCAGCATTTTGATTGCTTTTACTTTGCTGTCGCCATTTTGACAGGCAGTTACAAAGTTCTGGATACGGTCGATCAATTCTTTATGCTGGGTATCAATTGTTTCATTTCCTGTTACTAAATTGTCATCAAAGGTAATGTTTAAATCGTAAGTCATAATTTGACCTCCATTTCTTTTATATGTTCTCTTAGGATCTTTTAATGTCTGGCAGTTTCGTACCTGCATTTTCTGCTTAGTCTTCTACAGGAACGAAAACATCTTTTCCTAATCCGCAGATTGGGCATGTCCAGTCATCTGGAATATCCTCAAATGCAGTTTCTGGCTCGATACCAGCGTCTGAATCTCCTACTGCCGGATCATAAATATATCCACATGGTTCACATTCATATTTTATCATAGTCATTTTTCCTTTTCAATGTCGATTTATTTTTGTTACCAAGTTCCTAGCAATTTTTCTAACACTTTGTTTCTTGTATATCTGTATTATACATGATAATTATTTCTCTTGTCAATAATAGTAATTATTATTATTATTATCGTACTTAGCATGAACTGATATTTGAATTGCAAATTTACATATTGTATATATCATGGGAATAGTTGAATAAAAAAATGAACTCTATTCATTAAAGACAGAGTTGCTGGAAATTATTTCTCTCCAACAACTTTTTTCGTCTTTAAGTCCTTGAAAAACAATACTGTCCAATCAGATTCATCCAACTGTTATATTTATTCTTTTCACACACCTTTCGGCAAATTTCATTTTCCATCAATACACAGAACATCTTATCATAATCAAATGCCCAAACAGCACCATTCACATGGTTTTCCACTGCTTTCTGATCTATGTTCTTTAAACGTGTGGCCATTTTTTCAATTTCTCCATTTCTCAAGTTACCGATATTTTTGCAGATAAACCGAAAGAAATTCAACGTTGCATATTCGTCATGCCAATGGAACTCTTCTGGATTGTTTATAATTTTACTGACTCGCTGCTGTTCTTTGATTATCTGATCAGCTACACCTTTCATCGAATCTTCGTATCTCATATTACTCACCTACTCTTCCTCAACGCCCAGTGACGGTTTAAATCTTTTATCCTTTGCCTGCGGTACCACGATCTCATAAAAATAAAATCCTAAATATCCAAGTGCCTGCTTCTTCATTTTATAAAAAGAAGTCCTGCCTATTCCTAGCTCCTGCTGTACTTCCACATCTGTCTTACATAAATTAAAAGGTAAATATGTTCAAACATAAGGCCTCGGAATCTTAATGATTTCTGGGGTTTTCTATTATTGGGATAAGACTATTTATAGCAATTTAAACCGAATTATGATAACATAAGGCAAAGATAAATCGGAATTTGTGGAGAGATTTCCTGAGTTTTCCTTATTTTACAGGCTTTTTAGCCCCTTAGATAGTGAAATGATATGTATTTTCCCTTATTTTTACCCTTGTGAGGAATCCGCAAGGGAAATAAGGGAAATTTTTATTTAAGCGTTGCTCGCTACTTTATCAAGAAGTCTTGCGGAATCCCGCTTTGCTTTTCTTGTTGAGTGAGCGTAAATGTTCATTGTGGTACTGACATCGGAATGTCCTAACAGTTCCTGTACATCTTTCGGAGCAGCTCCATTCGAGAGCAGGTTGCTGGTGTAGGTATGTCGTAACTGGTGAAAGTGAAAATCTTCAAATCCTTCCAGCTTTTTTGATACTGACCTGCAAGCAATGCCGAGTGTACTCGGCAGTTCCAGACTGCCATCCGGTCTGAGGCAGACAAAGGATATTTCTTTATAATCTGCCGGGACTTCCTGTGTTCCGTCAAGGTGATAGTATTCATAATACACCCTGTTTTTCACATGCACCTCTTTGTAGTAGTTGCGGTGGTAAAGTTCCCCGTACTGCATCCGGCTTTTCAGTTGTTCCCGTCTTGCTGCTTTCAATATTTCAGTCAGCGTATCTCCAAAATCAACAATCCTTACTTTCTTTCGCTTGGTCGTTCCAATCACATTTTTATGCTTTGCACCGTCGTAACGGATACTTCTTTTAATGGTCAGGCATTGATCTTCAAGGTTGATGTCCTGCCATGTAAGACCACAGGTTTCACCGATGCGAAGTCCTGCATAATATGCAATCTGAATCGGCAGGATCGCAGGTGGATTTTTCTTTTCCAGATACTTGATAAGTTGCTCATAATCCTCATGTGAAATCGGCTGTGTGCCATCTTCGACTTCATCATCGGAAAAGAGGTCAACTTCCTCTGCCTGTTTTTTCAGCTTAATATACTGCATCGGATTGAAACTGATTAACTGTTTTGGAAATACTGCAAAACGGAATGACTGCTGCAACACTGCGGAAAAAGAATGGATATAATCTTTACTGTATCCTTTTCTCACTTTTCCGTCTGGAAATTCGCCACCGAATGTAAGCAGATCAAGAAATGCCTGTAAATGTTCGGCAGTAACTGTTTTCAGTTTACGGTCTGCAATCGGGTGTTTCTTAGTGCAACGGATTGCACTGAGATAATTTTCCACTGTGCCATTACTGAGTGTTCCGGTTTTCAGTTCTTCTTCTGCCCACATGTCCAGAAGTTCACCTACGGTAAGGTTATCTGCTTTTGCAACAAATTTCTTATCTTCGTAATCTTCCAGTGCCTTGCGGAGAAGTTTTTCTGTCTCACTTTTGCT
Source organism: Blautia obeum ATCC 29174 (assembly GCF_025147765.1). NCBI lineage: Bacteria > Bacillati > Bacillota > Clostridia > Lachnospirales > Lachnospiraceae > Blautia > Blautia obeum. The sequence goes on along the minus strand of NZ_CP102265.1, from coordinate 128,366 downwards.
TTCGGTTCCGGCATATTCTTTCTGAACCATTTTGCCGCTTGCGTCCTCTACATAGAAGCGGTAGTACCATTTCTTTCCTTTCTTTCTAACAGATCCTTTTGCCATAATCGTATGTCTCCTTTCGATATCAGACAATCGGAACTGCTGAAATGCTTCTTGCGTGTAAGTATATCATAACTCCGATTATCTTACTATACCGATTCAGAATCCTCGTACATAACTTCGGATAAAAGATTTGCAAGCCGTTGTTCTGCTGTTTCCGGTTTCTTGGAATAGAGCCTTACAATATCTGCCATGTCATTCAATGCGTTGACAGTATGGGTGATCTCCCTGAGAAACATGATCTCGTTATATTCATCATTCGATTCAAACCCCATTACTTTTGCAATGTCCGCTTCTTTGGTATTGCCTTTGTAATTCTTGCAGGCGAACTGGAACGAATCCAAAAACAGTTCATATTGTTTCAACATTAACAGCAGTAGGTCTTTGGAAAAAGCATCTTCTGTTTTCGTAAGGTCAAGAGGTAACTGTTTGAGAATATCCGTCATGGCATCACGAATCTGTAATTCTCTTTTATCCGTAATGTCGGTTTCATATTCGTCCGTTTCCCCTCTGAGCCATTCCACAGATACATGGAGAGCTTCTGAAAGACCTTCCAGCACCATTTTCTTTGTATTGTCAATCGTTCCGGCTTCATATCTCTGAATCGTAGATGCAGTCACACCCATCTTTTCAGCGATATAAGGCTGTGTCAGATTCAATTCTGTACGGCGCTGTTTTGCCCTGCTGCCGATCAGCTTGCGTAATTCTTTATCTTTCATGCTGATGTGCCTCCTTTTTCGGTATGTCATTACTATACCACATAACAAACAATATTGCAATATGCAATTAAACAATAAACAATATAATTTCGTAATGCTTGACAAGATGATATAAACACGCTATACTGACAGCACAAAAGAAATTGCATAATGCAATTTATAAGAAGGTGGTCACATGACGCAAAGAAAGATTGCCTTATCTATTGAGGAAGCTGCGGATTATACGGGAATCGGCAGGAACACCCTGAGAAAACTGGTGGAGTGGAAGAAACTTCCGGTATTAAAGGTCGGGAGGAAAGTCCTGATTAAAACGGATATGCTGGAACTTTTCATGGAAGCCAATGAGGGCAGGGACTTAAGGGATAAAGGAAATGTGAAAGCCGTCACAAGAAACGGTTCCACTTAAAAAGGCGGTTCCCGAAGAAACCGCCAAAGGTTTTATCAGACCGAAGCCATGATATACCTACACGCAAGCAGATTATACCATGTACTTCGTCTGACAGACAACAGGAAACTTATGTTTGGTAGAAAAAAGAAAGGACGATGATATTTATGGCAAGATCAACAAAGAGTTATGAGGAGCGTCTGCTCCAGTTGGAAAAAAGAGAACAGGAAAGCCTTGAAAAAGCGAAACAGTACGCAGCACAGAAACGGGAACTGAAGAAACGTCAGAAAGATGTGGAAACAAAAAAACGAACCCACAGGCTCTGTCAGATTGGCGGTGCGGTGGAATCAGTGATTGGTTCTGCGATTGAGGAAGAAGATATTCCGAAGCTGGTCGGCTTCTTAAAAAGGCAGGAAGCAAATGGGAAATTCTTCTCAAAGGCAATGCAAAAAGAGCCGGTTGCGAATACGGAGGAAGTGTAATGCCGGAGGGAGTGGAGTTTCCATTCCCTTCATTGCTTTTTTATGAAGGGCGCACTTATGGACAACCAGAGGTCGTCCGTATAAGTTTGCCACAGGTGGCAACCGGTCTGCGCTAACGCTTGCCGGGCTCGTTCCGTCGGCGGGCATTTCATGCAGACCTGCTCATGTCGCAGGAGGCACTCTTCGCCAGAGGGGCGCATTCCATGCAGGCTGTTATGCACAGAGCACTCTTACGCAGAGGGCGTTCCGGCAGATACCATTCTCTTTTACAGGAAATGTTAACTGCCGGAAATCAATGCCGGGTACGGCAGAAAGGGGGGAAACGGATCATGGCGATCTTTCATTATACGGTAAAGATTGTCGGACGCAGCAAAGGGAAATCCATCATATCAGCGTCTGCCTATCTCAATGGTGAGGTAATGAAAAATGAAGAAACAGGCAGGATCAGTTACTACACTTCCAAAAGAGAAGTTGTTTATACCAGTTTGATGATGTGTGAAAATGCACCGCAGGAATGGCAGAATGTACCTGCCGAAAATATCAAACGGTTTCAGAAATCTGTCCGGTATAAAAGGGCAGACAACAAAGAAGTTGTACTGGAGAAATTCAAACTTACTTTTCAGAAACAGTGCTTATGGAATGAAGTTTTGAAGATTGAGAAAAGTTCAGACGCACAGCTTGGCAGATCGTTTGAGTTCTCACTTCCAAAAGAATGGAATCGACAGGAACAAATTGAATATACAACAGATTATATTCAGAAAAACTTTGTGGACAAAGGCATGTGTGCAGATTGGAGCATTCACGATAAGGGCGACGGAAACCCGCATGTGCATTTACTTGTAACCATGCGTCCCTTTAATCCCGACCACTCATGGGGAAACAAAGAAGTCAAAGACTGGGAGTTTGTCAGAGATACTGACGGAAATATTGTGGTTGATGAATCCCACCCGGACTGGTGGCAGGATAAAAAGAATCCTGACCGTCATGGAATCCGAATTCCGGTATTGGACGAAAACGGTAATCAGAAAGTTGGTGCAAGGAACCGTAAACAATGGAAACGGGTGCTGACCGATGCTACCGGATGGAACAATCCAAAGAATTGTGAATTATGGCGGAGCGAATGGGCGAAAGTCTGTAATGACCATTTATCAGTAGAACAACAGATTGACCACCGTTCCTATGCAAGACAGGGAAAATTAGAAATCCCTACAATCCATGAGGGTGCTGATGCAAGAAAGATTGATGAGAAATTCCAGAGTGGACAGGTGCAGACAGCTTCATGGAAAGTAGAGGAAAACCAGATCATAAAAAGACAAAATGCACTGCTGAAAAAGATACAGACCAGTTTCGGAAAAGTATCTGGTGCATTATCACAGTGGAAGGAGTGGTTAAATGACCTTAGAAGAAAGCCGGGAAGTCATTCCCATGATGGAGTCAATGATAAACCAGATCGAGGAACAGCAGAACCTTATGGCAGAGATGGTACAGGAATTACAGGAACGGGACAGACAGCTTCTGTCCTTTCAGGAGCAGAACCAGAGTTTGCAGATCTTAAACAGCGAGTTATCCGGGCTTCTGAATCTTTTGCCAGATACAGAAGAACTGCTCTCCCAGATCGAACAGCAAAAAGTCAGAATCGAACAGTTGGAAAACGAGAATCAGCAATGGCAGGAATTAACGCAGAAGCTGAACAACGAGAACAGCTTATTACTGACATTAAACAGCAGATAGAGAAAGCGAGGGATATTGATGAACGAATGCGTAAACTTAGAGAACGTCGGGCGGGTGGAAGAACTCCTGGCAATGACGGAACAGATGCAGGACGAACTGGATCAGAAAGACCAGACAATTCTGGAACTGAACAGGCAGCTAAACAGATCGCTGACCTTGAACGAGAAATTGAACAGCGAAAACAGAGCCGAGAATATCGAAGCATTGCGGACAAAATTAAAGCAAACAGAGGAACAATTAACCAGCGAGACAGACAGCAGGAAAAGAGCCGACGCAGAAGTCGTGGCATGGAAATTTAAGTACGAAAAAGCGGAGCAGGCAAAACGCTATGCACAGACACACCAAAAGACGGTAGAGGTGCCTGTCGAGAAAAAAGTGCCTTATGAGAAATGCGATAACTGTGACCGTACTGCTTATCAGAAAGCAAAAGAAAAATGCGATAATCGAAAAATTCAGTTGGAGAAAAAATATAAACAAATGACAACAGGTTATGAAAGCCTTATGTTCCTGTTGGCATGGTACAGCATAGCAACTACACTGTTCACAGCTATCCTTTCTCCGGTTTTTCTTAACGACTGTATCACCTTTTTCGGTACGATTGGTAAAGGAATCATAAACCTGTTTCGAGAATTTGTTACAGGAGCAGATTCTTTCGGACAGTTAAGCAATGGAATCTCAAACAGTATCGTTTCCGGGATTGTGTACTGGCTGATCGCGGCTATTGTTATGGGAATTTTATTCATTATAACGGGATTCCTGATAATTGGGATTGGCTATCAGGTGGGAAAAATCTACCGGAAATATTGTTGGGATATCATCAGCATTATGGTGGCAATAATGAGTACAGCTATCGTAATCTACTTTGGCGAATGGATAAAATCTGTCATTCCGATAAACCTCATTGTACTGTTACTACTTGTATATGTGGTCTATATTGGAATTCGATGTTATGTAAAAGACTGGCGAGAAGAGCGGGGATATTATTAAGAAAAACACAGGGAGATGTCTTTATCTTCCTGTGTTAAAAATGAAGCATTGATTATTTTTATATGAGAGGGATTATCGGACAGACCTATATCGTGTTACAAAGTGTTGTAAAGCCTGCAATTTCGTGATTTTTAAAATTGACCGTTTTATAGGATAGTATAAAAGTTTGTTAGAGAATCTTAAAAATAAACATTAAAATTATATAAATCACCACTATTATAGGATACTATAAAAAATAATTCAAAACAAGTCTTTTATTTTTTTAAAGAGTGATATATATTAAGTGTATACAAAAGCATGCGCATTCTTTTAAAGTCGTCTATAAATCTTAAATTCCTCAAGAACGGAGGAAAATCATGAAAAAAATTAAACGTTGTATAGCAATTATTTTGTCAATGGTTTTAGGATTTTCGATGTCAACAGTATCTTTTGCTAGTGAAAGGTATAATCAAAATGACAATTCGAAGGGGACTTGTAGTAAAGAAGATGTTGACTTATCCAATGGTGGTTATACTATAATTTATGAAGATGGAGAACTATATATAGTTCCTTCTCAAGAAACACGAATGGGTGGCGGAATTGGATACTGTACTGTAAAAAATAAGACTTTTTCATATTCTATGACAAGAAGTCAAGCAGAGGCAGCTCTTAAAGCAATAAATGTGGGAGAGGGTGCGACTAAAAGTTTAGGGACTTTACTGCTAGCTGCTTTAGGTGGTCCTGTTGGTTCGGTTGTTGGACTCAGTGTTTCTGTAATTCTTAATTTTATCGGCGGAGAGAGTACTTACGTTAGTCATTTAAAATCATTTCTTAATTCGGGTAAATCTGTAGCATATTTTAAGTTTGACACACATTGTGTGAATAGAGGAACTATGTATGGAGATCCAATGTATGATTACGTGGTAGATAACGTAAGAATGACTTATTAAAAAATTGCATGAAAAGAAAGTATTGGGCGTTATTAGTTTTTGCGTTAATAATAGTATTGCAGTGGATTGGATTAGGATTTCATGGTCAAATAAGGTTTATTTTTTTGATAATTATATTAGTTCTAATTGTTTTATTTGCAATATTATTGCGAAAATAGCAAAAGTGATTTGTGAATAGTGAGGTAAAGGAACAAGGTGAAGCCGATACACTTAGGGCAGTCCTTTACGGAACGGACACAGCCAGTACCGCAATGATACATAAGAGGGCTTGAAAGAAGGTCACAAACCTTGCAAGTCCTCTTGTTTATTCTATGTGTCGAGCCCGTCTATGTGTCAGATTGCATTTTCTGATAGACTGTTTCTTTTCGTGACTTATCAAAGAAAGTTCTCCTGTCGGGTATGTTCCAATTGTTTATTTCGGATATAAGCGTCTAATTCACAATTATATTCGTAGAGGCGAAAGACTACTTTGTTCTAAAAGGTATTTCTATATCTCTAATGAATCTTCCGCGTTCACCCACATCTGCAAATTTCCATCAAGATATAATCTTGCATATTCAAGTGGTTCATCAACTGCAAGTGAAGTTAATGCACAGTCTGATCCGGGAGTGGTTTTTAAATTCTTTTCTGCTTCCCAACAATCAATGCGAAGCATATAGCCAGCACTGGTATAAACATCAATACTGTTTCTGTGTGGATTGTATTCTGCAAATATCGTTCTCATCGTATCCTATCTCCTTATCATTCAATCAATCATCAGATACAAAAATCAGAAGCATTTCAATCAGTTCACCATGTCACTTTTATTTTGTGTTATACTGTTTTATATGATTTTCTTGCCCTTGTATTTGCCCTTATCAGAATTCGTAAACACTGATGGGACGATATAACACAAGGGAAAGAATAAGGGAAAGCTCATCTGCGATAAATCCAGTGTTTTCAAGGGTTGGCAGAGAATTTAATAACAAGATATAACAGTTATCAAATCTCTTAAAACAGGTGAAATCTCAATCGGAATTTATAAAGGAGAATATTGATGAAACTATTTTTATGTTCGCATTTTTCAAGTGTAGGAAGTCTGATAAAGGAAGAAATTGAAAATAAGAAAGTCGCATTTATTCCAACAGCTTCGCTGCGTGAAGGCTACACCGGTTATGTCGGCTCGGCTCGAAAATTATTCAAAAAGTTGGGAGCAATCGTAACTGAAATTGATATTTCAACGGAGGCTTATTCAACGATACAGTCTGTTTTTGAAGATGCAGATGTGATATATTTTACCGGCGGAAATTCTTTTTTTCTTATGGACCGGCTCCGTAAAACGGGAACTGATGGGCTGCTGAAAAAGGAATTGGCAAATGGAAAATTGATGATCGGCGAGTCGGCAGGCGCAATTATATGCGCTCCAAGCATCCAATATATCCAGCAAATGGATAAAAAGCCGGAGGACTACTCACAAGAAGATGATGCAGGGCTTGATTTGATTGATTTCTATGTTCTTCCGCATTATCTTACATCACCATTTAAGAAAGTTACCAAGAAAATAATGACTGAGTTTTCGGATTTGAATCTATGCCCAATTAACAACCGTCAGGGAATTGTAATTGACGGTGAAGGTTCAAAGGTTATTTGCAAAGACTAATTTGAAAATTCCAGTTTGCATATTTCTTAAAAAGATGTATGATATAAAAAAGCTCAGGAGGTTCAAATGAAATCACATAAATACTGGTCCATCGGTGCGCTGGTTTCCATGATCGGAACTTGCTACACCGGCTATAAGGATATGAAATCAGCACATAAATATTTTGCATTCAGTTCACTGATCTGCATGGCTATGGCCATTTACTCAGGTCATAAAATGATTTCTGGCAAATCCAGAAAAAAGAAAGAAGCTGCAGCTGAAGAATCTGCAGAATAATAAGAGGAATAGGGGAGTATTCCATTATATATAAGCCTGATGGAAAGGGGAGATTCCATCAGGCTCTTTCAAATCTACTCTTCCGTTTCTGGAAAAGATGGCTTATATCGTTTGTTTGCAGACTGTGGCACTACGATTTCAAAAAAATAATATCCCAGATACCGGAGAGCTACTTTTTTCTTCCGGTAAAAACTTGCCCGGCTCATCCCCAGTTCAAGCATAATTTCCATATCTGTCATTTTTCTGTGTCTGCAGAAGCACCCATAAAGCACATCATAATATTCGGTTCCAAAATTTGGGGTAAAATATTTTACCAATGTCATTGCTCTGTTGACCATATCGCAAAGTCCATAGATTAGAATGATATTGTTTACTTCTTTTTTCAGTTTTCCTAAATTCATGCGGTAATCGTAAGAATCCATATACTGAAGAGCATAAGCCATGTTCTCATTGATCTTTTCCTGACACTCCTGCTCTAATTCATCCAGAACCATCTGATTTTCCAAAATCAAGTCCTGATAATTGTTCATCAGTTCCTTGATTTTTCCATAGTACAGGTTCATTCTTTCTTCTGTATGGCGTGCTGCATTTAAGGTTACTTCTTTAAACGATCTGATCGCATAATCTCTCTCTGTCATTATCAAAATCTCCTTTTCGTATTGAATCGTCTTTCTCTGACGTTCTACACTCCCATCCCTGTGATTTTGACGGAAGCTCAATAAGAATTATTCTTGAGCAGAGCCACATCTGCATGGACAATATAGTGGGTATATTGTTTCATGCACATAGATGTAATGCCCTTATATGTCAACCTGAAAAGAGCAAAAGGGAAAGGTCAGCTCTTCTGCAGATCCTGTTTTCTTTCTTAAATCTTTACGCACTCTTGCGCTCCATAAACCACTTATCAAATTCATAATATAAATGGCATTCCTTACCATCTACCAATACCGTATACATGATTCCAGTACCACCTGCCTTACGACTCGCACATCGTTCTTTTGATTTTACTTTATCAATGATGTACTTCGTTCCATCTTCCCAGATAAATTCTACGGGCATCATAACACCATCAGTACTAAATTTTACGGTTACTTCAACATATACTTTATAATTTTCCAAAGAACTTACCTCCCATTAAAATATCCTACTGGATGTACCGTGTGGGATTTCTGTGCATCCAAACTTGATAAGACTTTATCCTGATACATAAATGCTCTCTGGACACTGTGATAACCAAACCGTCGTCTGATTTCATCTACTGCTCTGTCTAACTTCTCCTGTTTTTCTCGACGTTGTTCATTCATAAACAAATCTAACTGCACCGGTACTGTTCCCATCACCAGATCATCAGCACGAATGCCAAGGCTTCTGATCGGACGTGACCAATGATAATTTTCCTTGAATAGCTGATAAGCTGCTCTCATAATCTCATCTGTAATGTCAGTGGGTTCTTGAATTTTTTTCTGTCGTGAAAAATGATACAGCTCATTGTCCCGGATAGAAATTGAAACTACATTACATTTAAAACCATGTTTCCGTAATCTGGCTGCAACACTTTCTGCCAATGCCATCAGAATAATCTGTACATCCTGATCACATTCCAGATCTCTCGGTGTTGTCGTACTGTTACCAATAGATTTGATCGGAGCATGATATGATTCTGCTGCAACCGGCGAATCATCCCATCCGTTTGCAAATGAAAATATCACAAGTCCCATCTTTCCAAGCTGCCGTTCCAGAAAACTTGGATCTGTTCTTGCCAATTCTCCAATTGTGCGAATACCATATTTCTGTAAAGTTCTATTCGTTGATCTGCCTACATATAGAAGATCTGATACCGGAAGTTTCCAGATTAGTTCACGGTAATTCGTCCGATTAAATTCTGTAATTCCATCAGGCTTCTTATAATCGCTTCCAAGTTTTGCAAAAATTTTATTCCAAGAAATTCCAATACTTACCGTAATACCCAGTTCTTTCTTTACCCTTCTGTTAATTTCTTCTGCAATTTTTCTTCCGTCACCTTTCAGTAAAGAACTATTAGTTACATCAAGCCAAGCTTCATCACATCCATACGGTTCAACTTGATTCGTATATTCCGAATATATTTCTCGCAACATTGAGGAAAACTTCAAATATAAATCCATCCTCGGAGGCACAAATATCAAATCCGGGCAAACCTGCTTTGCCTGCCACAATGCCATGCCAGTCTTAACGCCGCTTCTCTTCGCAATATAATTCGCTGTCAATACAATTCCATGCCTCTCTTCAGGATCTCCTCCTACAGCTAATGGCTTACCAACATATTCTGGATGATATAGCATTTCCACACTAGCATAAAAACAGTTGGCATCACTGTGCAATACTACTTTTTCCACATTTTCACCTCCCTTTTAGAACGTGTGTTCTTTTTCTATACAGGCATTATATATCGTTTTTAAATCTTTATAAAGCAGCAAATATGTTGATTTTCTGGATTTTAACGCTATTATTGTTGATTTTTTATCTGTTATGGGTTATAGTATATATAGGGAATAAATACCTGCATATGGAGGTGTATGATGATAAAGAAAGATTTTGGATCCATTATTGCTAATAAAAGAAAATACCGAAAACTGTCTCAACCACAACTGGCAGCTCTTCTGTGTGAAAGAGGCTTAGATGTAAAAGCTCATTCTATCAGTAAATGGGAAAAAAATGTAAACCTGCCAAATGTTTTACAATTTTTTGCCCTCTGTGAGATTCTTGAGATTTCCGATATAAATAGAACATTCCAGATTGGAACGGATGAGAAACTTTTCTCCAAATTAAATGACGAAGGACAAGCCAAAGTTCTTGACTACATGAACCTATTAATGAAAAGTGGGGAATACATTCGAGAAGAACCAATCATTTATCAATTTCCACGAAGAACTCTCAGTCTCTATGATCTCCCGGTTTCAGCTGGAACAGGACAATTCCTTGATTCCGACCGTTTTTCCGAAATTGAAGTTGGTGATGAAGTATCTTCCAGTGCTGACTTCGGTGTCCGGGTATGTGGTGACAGCATGGAGCCTCTCTATCTGGATGGACAGATCATCTGGATTCATAAACAAGAAACACTTGAAGAAGGAGAAATCGGTGTCTTCTTCCTTGATGGTGATGCTTATGTAAAGAAATATCATCAATCCGATTCCGGTATTCAGCTTATTTCTCTAAATAAAAAATATGCCCCTATCCAAGTCACTTCCGGATCCACCTTAAAAACTTTTGGAAAAGTAGTTGGCTAATTTTAAAAGGCTGATGGTTCAGAACGAGGACCTGGATTATTTCGGACTCTGCAGTTCATTGAATGCGACTCCGGAACTAATGAGCTTTAAATTATACAGCCTGACAAAACGAGGCCAGGCTTATCATATGCCGATGGAGATTCAGAGCAATTTCCTGGCGAAATAAAGTAAATAAAGATCCTGTTCTATATATCATAGTATGAACAGGATCTTTTTATAATGATTTATTTTCTATCTGAAATTTTATTAAACCGACTAAAGACTCCATAGTTTGTGTGTTTGACTTACTGTTTATATCTATCTTCTCCTAAATATTTTTCTAGTCATTGCAATATAAAATTGCTTATACAGTCTCTCCCTTAAGAGTCCTGGTATTCTGGATAATATACAGAGCAACCGATATGACCATCATTATAGCGCACAAACCAATCAACAGATCTGATACCATCGGTGTAATGTGGAACCATATAATATGCACCGCTACAGTTCCATATAATAAAAAGGTTACTATCTTTCCATGCCAGTCTGCACCATGTACTTTTCCTGTCTTTTGTATCACAAGACATCCACTGACTACCATATACAGCTCCTTACCTGCCATTATTGCGATTAAAAGAAGCACATGCGGAAAACGAGTAAACAGACAGATTAACATCGCTGCCTGTGTCAGTTTATCAGCCACCGGATCAAGTATTTTTCCTAAATTACTAATCCTATGGAATCTTCTTGCAATATATCCATCAGCGAGATCCGTAAGACCGGATAGCAATAAGATTTCTCCTGCTAACAAAGGATTTTCCTTTACACAATAACTCCATATAATTACTGGAATCAGACAAAACCGAAAAAAAGAAAGCAAATTGGGTACTGTAATAATTCTATTCAAATTTTCTTTCTGACTTCCTTCACTCTGCATGTACGGTCACATCACTTTCCTTTTGTTTCGACATAAACCAATAAAATACAGCACAAAATGCTAAAGCAAACACAACACCAAAAACATTTTGAATCACTCTAAGACTAACCGCTCCTTGTAGTCCATAAGTCTCTGCAGCAATGGCTAAAGCACCAAATGTGTTAAATACTGCCTGCCAGCCATATTGTGCTGAAAATCCTACACCGATTCCACCAAGAATTCCTATATATGCATAGATTGATGAAGGAAGCAGAAAATATAATACTGTAAAACATATAACACCTGCAATATTTCCGACAATCCTTTTACGGACTCTGTAGTGCATATCTTCCATAAACGGCAAAATCGCGGACATGGCCGCAATACCAGCCCACATTGCACGTGGCATATTACAAAGTTCTGCAATGCAAAGGACAATCGGTACGCATAAAATCTGACATATCTGCCATTTTGTTCTGGAAGAAGTGATATCAAATTCTTGTATCAGATCTTTCAGATTTCTTTTATAAGTTCTGTTTTTATGATTTCGATAAAATACGAAGCAGGTAAGTGCTGCACCTAAAGCCATCCCGACTAATCGCATCTGATAGCTTTTTCCCGTAACATCATAACCATATAGCAGCAGATACCCAAGAACCAATGTAGATTGATTAAACATGAATGGATTATGGCATCCGAACAGAATCAACACAGCCAGTGCCGCAATATTTAACAGCATTCCCAATACCGGTGAAAACTGATTTGCTAAATGCGGACATACAGTCATAATTACAAAGAACAAAGCCAAAAGCATCGTAGATTGTCCGGTGTGGATCCCCAGATCCGCATTTCTAAACACCATGAGACATAATAAGACTACTACACCTACAATGCTGTTCTCATTTCCAAATAGGATGCTGAAAATACTAACAAAGAAAAAACAAAATGCCAATGTAAGAGCTATCTTCACCAGATATACCCACATATGATATAATTTTTCTTTTAGTGTTTCACTCTTTTTCAACAGGTTTTTAGAACCTGCCTGATTTAACTGCAGCTCCTGATAAAATGTCATATAAATCCTCCCATCTTCTAATTTATCTTAAAACTATATAATCTCATCTTTCTGCTTTGGCAGCTCTATAACAAATCTGCATCCACCATATTCACGGTTTTCTGCTTTGATTGTTCCTCCGGCACTATCTACAATCCGTTTTACAAGTGCAAGACCTAGGCCATTTCCTTCTGCTTTATGAGATCCATCTACCTGATAGAACTTGTCAAATATTCTGGATTTTACATCATCCTCTATTCCTGGTCCTTCATCTTCCAGAATGAACTTAACAGAATCCTGTTCTTGTTTCAGAAACATCGTAATTGTCCCCTTTGAAGGGCTGAACTTAATCGCATTATCCAAAAGATTTATCCAGATATGCATAAAAAGTCCTTCATTCCCAGTATATTTAACTTCCTCCAATTCTACCTGAAAACCAATTTCTTTTTCTGTCCATTTTGTTTCCAATGAAAGAAATGCCTGGCGGATCTGTTCATCCAGACGATATTCTGTTTTTTTCATTGGTATATTCTGATTCTCTAACTTGGATAACAGCAAAATATTACCAACCAATCCGGAAAGTCTTTGGGTGTTAAATAAGATTTTTTCTACATATTCCTCTTGATCCGGAGACAGTTCTTCTCCCTGAAGCAGCATTGTATATCCTTCAATAGCATTAATCGGGGTCTTAAACTCATGAGAAACATTAGATACAAAATCCATCTGCAGCACCTCTGTTGCACGAAGTTCTTTTGTCATAACGTTAAAACTTTGATAAGATTCTCCAACTTCTGCTATACGGCTGTTCGTTTCCAAATGCTGTTCAAAATCTCCCTGAGAAACTTCCTTCATTGCTTTACTAAGTCTGGTAATTGGTTCCAGTAACTTTGCATTGATAAAGGAAGTGATCAGCCCTGCAATCAATGTATTGAAAATCAAAAGCCAGCCAAGCACAGGTATGCTGCCCGGCAGATTAAAAAAATGATTCAAAAAAGCAAATAATAAAGCAGATATGACTGTTGAAAATACAAGTGCCAGCCAGATTGCACCAGTCAGACAGGATCGGATCCGCAATCCTTTTTTTTTCTTTTGTTCCATTATTTTTTCACCACCTTGTATCCAATTCCACGCATTGTTACGATTTCAAAATCCGGGTTATCTTTAAAACGCTCTCTGAGTCTTCCTATATGTACCTCTATTGTATGTGGGTCTGCCTCCGTCTCGTATCCCCATACTTCATCCATCAACTGTTGTTTTGTAAATGTTCTGCCTGGCGAAGCTGCAAGCTTATATAAAAGCAGGAATTGTTTTTTAGGTAAAACAAGACTTTCCTTATCAGTTGTAACCGTCATTGCATCATAATCAAACTCTGTTGAACCGATCACAATTTTGTGTTCATTCAATATCTGTGCACGGCGAAGCAGTGCTCCGACTCTTAAAACCATTTCATTCACATTTACCGGTTTTACCATATAATCATCGCTTCCCGAAAAAAATCCCTGACGCATATCATCAAAGGAACCTTTCGCAGTGATCATAAGCACTGGTATCTGATATCCTGCTGAACGAAGTTCTGACACCAGTTCATAGCCATCCATAACCGGCATCATAATATCAGAAATGATCAGATCAATATATTCCTTATCCAATACTTCTAATGCCTGTGCTCCATCCGATGCACTTTTGACTTGATATCCATTCTTCTCAAGCACTTTTTGGAATAGCTGGCTTAATTCTTTATCATCTTCTACAATCAATATTTGAAACACGTTTTCCTTCCTCCTTATTAAAACAGATACCTTGCCCATCCAAGCAGATGCTGTACCAAAAATATTTTTCTCTGACGTTTCTTTGTTAATTCGATTGGCTCTACATGATATGGATCATTATAAGTTCCGCCTTCTAATATCTGGCGGGACACTTTTTCATATTCCATCATGCCCTCTTCCAACTGTTTATTAATATCTTTACTGCGTATTACAAGCATCAGTTCCGTATCCAGATATGCACTTCTCATGTCCATATTAAAGGAACCGATTACAGACAGATCATCGTCAATCAGAATACTTTTTCCGTGGTATGAATAACCGCCTTCATATTCCCAGATATTAATTCCTGTACTTAAGATTCTATTTCTGTTTTTCGCATAATCGGCAGACCCAAATGGATTCCCATTATTCGCAACTGAATTTGTCATGATAGAAAAATCTGAAACGTTCTCTGCAATCTCCTCCCATGTATTATACATCATATCATTACAGATAATATATGGCGTGTGGATCTTCACACGATTTTTTGCATTTTTCATCAATTCTCCCAACTGATACCACACTACTGGTTCTTTGGAACCTGTGTGAATAGGATTTGACACTAATGTAATCTTTTCTGTCTCAAAAGTTTCATCCGTATAATCGGTCTCGCAGATTCTTTCCTTATTCTCTTCAAAATATTTCTGATAACTGTTCTGTAGCTCTAAAACTGCGTTCTTTACAGATTTTCTATTTGCCAGTTTTTTATTGTTATGAAAATAACCACTGTCTTCCTGATTCCATATGGTTTCAAAATACTCTGACAACTGGTTAACTGAATTTTCTTTCTCAGGTTCATCGCAAACCACTAACACGTCTCTGTCATAGTTCTTATGTCCCGGAAAATCACCCAGGAAATAATTGTATGTATTTCTTCCCCCAAGAATATATCTCTTTCCATCTGCAATCAAATATTTATCATGCATTCTACCCATCATTTTCCACGGTTTCAACGGATTGGCCTTATTATACAGTTTAATTTCAACATTCTCATGGGAAGATAATCCATAGAAATACGGATTTCCTTCCATATCAATCCAGCTCTCCATTCCATCTACTAACAGACGAATATGTACCCCTCTGTCTGCCGCATCATGCAGTGCTCCTAAAATCAATTTTCCACTTTCATCGGATTGAAATGCAAAAGTAGAAAGAATAATTTCCTTTTTTGCATTCTTGATCAAACGCACTCTTTGTAAAAGCGCTTCTGGATTCTTTTCTATGATTACTGCCCGTTCTGTATTTTCACTGCATTCGTTCCATGACTCATTTTTTGTTTCTTTTTTGGTTGTATTGGACACTTCCGGCTGCTTTTTATATGCAACGCAGGTTCCGAGCAATTCATAAAAAGCCACACATAAAAAAATTGCCAGTATAACAAGAAGGATTTTACATATTTTATGCTTTTTCATTGTACATCACCTGATTCCTTTTTATTTCATACTTATACAATACAAAGTCAATCTCAATTTAACCTCAACAAGGTTTGTTTTTTTCATCTATGCAAAATCTTCTTTGTACAACAGACTGTTAGATATAGCAAAAACGGCCTTTCAAAAACAGTTAACTTCTAAATCAACTGTTTTTTGAAAGGTCGTTTCATCAGATTCTTATAGCAATCCAGCAAATAATCTCATAAATAATTGTCCCAGTCGCAAATATGCACTTCGTCCGGTTTGATATTGGTCTGTCACATCACGACATTCTCCCATCGTTCTTATCAGATCATTTTTTATTTCCACAACTGCCTGACAATCTGCCATAAAACAGCCGTTTTCAAAATGGTGATATAAACTTCGATAATCCAGATTAATTGTTCCACAAGTTGCCATACAGTCATCTGCTACACTCATTTTTGCATGACAGAAACCAGGAGTCCACTCATAAACACGAACACCATGTTTAACTAATCCATGATAAAAAGAACGAGTTATATTATAAATAAATTTTTTATCAGGGATACCAGGTGTGATAATTCTTACGTCTACCCCTCGCTTAGCAGCCAGACATAACGCATGCGTCATTTCATCTGTTATGATTAGATATGGAGTCATAAACCAACAGTATTTTTCAGCTTTATTTATCATACTGATATAAACTTCTTCTCCTACTTGCTCATTATCCATAGGGCTGTCTGCATAAGGTTGAACAAACCCAGTTTGCTGTGCCGCATAATCATAGTGGAAAAGGTATTTACTAAAATCAGAATCATTAGCATCCTTATCACTTACTGCATTCCACATTTCCAAAAATGTCACCGTAAGCGACTGAACAGCATCTCCTTCTAAACGAATACCTGTATCTTTCCACTGTCCATACGGGTGTGTGTAATTAAAATATTCGTTTGCTAGATTATATCCACCTGTAAATCCGACTTTTCCATCAATAACTGTTATTTTTCTATGATCACGATTGTTCAAGAACAAATTTAAACCTGGTACAAACGGATTGAATACACGGCAATGAATTCCTACGCACTCCATTTTTTTTACAAAATCAGTATTAATAAATCCTATAGAACCCATACCATCATAAAATATGCGTACTTCCACTCCAACTTTTACTCGTTCTTCCAGAATCTTTTGGATCTTATGCCACGCCTCTGCATCTTCTATAGCATGATACTCCATGAAGATAAACTTCTGTGCTTTCTCCAAATCCTTAAGCTGTGCCTCTAATCCTTTCACTGCTTCATCAAAATACACAATATCCGTATTCTGATAGATTGGATACTGCGAATTTCTTTGTATGTAACTTGCTATATTTCCTGCTTTCGGAATTGTTTCTTTTATTTTGCTCAAACACTCCTGATTATCGGAAAGCATTGGTAACAATTTGCTATCAATTTCTGCATATCGCTCACGCATTTTATGTGTGCCACCATTCAAACCAATCAATAAATATAGGCCTACACCCATAATTGGGAAAATTAAAATTAATATAACCCAAGGCATTTTCATGGAAGATGTCTTATCTGATGCATACAATCTCAAAACTAAAATTCCACTTAAAATCCTTGTAAATAGATTTATGATTTCTGCATATTCATTTAAGCGTGTTACAATAGTAATAATAAAAACTACTTCTAGAAGAATGCAGATTATGGAAAAACACAATCGTTTTACTCCGTTTTTTGTTTTCGCTTTTCCTTCTAAAGTATCTTGTTTCATGTATATTCCAACCTTTCTACTCAATCAAATTTCTGCTTAAATTTCGTGGAACATACCAATTTTGTCTTTTATTCTCTGCATTTCATTATCTGCTTCAATGACAACTCTTGCAGAATGAAGTAATTCTTCACTGATCTCTTCATATCCAGGCATTTCTTCAACGCCTTTTTTATAACGAAGCTGATGTTCCAACGTTGCCCAGAAATCCATCCCATTAGTTCGAATTTGAAGTTCTACACGCATAGGTGTTTTACCCTTAGCAAAAAATACAGGAATCTCAACAATCATGTGATAGCTTCGATAGCCATTTGGTTTGGGATTTTTTATATAATCCTTTACTTCAATAACTTTGATATCATCTTGTTGTGTGATCAAATCAGATATCATATAAATATCATCAATAAATGCACAAACTATTCGAACACCTGCTACATCATTTAGATATGTTTGTATATTCTCTGTTGTAAAATCATGTCCCATTTTCTGCAGTTTATTATAAATACTATTGGGTTTCTTAATTCTTGTCTTTATAAATGAAATAGGATTTCGATTGTTCTCAACTGAAAATTCATCATCTAAAACCTCAAGTTTGGTTTGAATTTCCCGGATAGCACAACGGTACATCATCATTAAATTATAAAACTTTGTAGCATTATTTAAAAACTGTAGTGATTCCGGACTGTTCATCCTGAGTTTTTTTACTTCATCTTTTGTCATGGAACTTTCCTTTCTACCTCATCCCTGATTTCAAAACATTATTTATTTTGATAGTTGATTCGTTCTCCTTGAATTACTGGATAACAAATCATTTTATCACTATCCAGATTTTCTACATGCATATCTACTGCACTGATCTGATGGTTTTCATAAGTATTGTAATAATAAATACCTTTTGTAACATTACAACACGACGTATACAATGTGATTTCATATTTTCCATCCGCTACTTCGCAACATCCTCGTTGCTGATCCACAGATCCGAGAATGTGGAAGAATTGGCTAACGCTTTCTTCCTCTGATTCACCTGAAATTGCATTTACCTTTGTAAAAGCTACACGTACAAAGCGTGATGAAGATGAGAGATCTCCCGGAAGACCTAACCCTCCCATACCTCTACTATATGCATCAAGAGCCAAATTTTCGCAGAAAGTATTTCTGGGCTGTTTAGGAGATAAATACATATAATTATTTAGTTGAAACATCTGCTGTGGAAATGGCGGATTATTCGTAAGCACTCCTACTGGATTATCATAAATATGCAAACCATCTGACATAGATTCTACCGTAATTGACTCATTCTCATCAGAAATGATCCAGTGTAATTGTGCTAATGGCAATTGCTCGCTGAAAGGAGTATTAACAATATTAATTCGTTCAAGAAGCTCGCGAACTTCAACTAAAGAAGAACACTGACTTAAAATCCACGGAATAAATTCAAACTGTGCAATATTTTCCACATCTGGCTTAATCGCGGCATAAACAGCATTTCCGACAAAATTCAGTCCTGCCATTGCCACTCCTTTTTCATTCATAGCATCATAATACAAAGGATAATCCTCTGCAACATGAGCCATTCCAATAATTGCATAATGATTTTTCATATCGCCAACATGGCGAAAATTAAACGCATAATTACGTGGTGTAATTACTATCTGATCACCATAAGAGAATTCATAATCAAGGGTTCGTCCAAAGTAAAAATCTTTTGTTTTATAAGTTGCTGCTGTACACATGATCGTTTATCCTCCTAAATAGATTGAAATATGTCAATGAGTTTTTTTCTTGAACAATAGTATAGCACAATCTTTTATTTTGTTCCAACTTCATACATGATCATAACATGTAAACTTTAAACTATTTTCCTAGATTATTTCTCCATCAGTTTTTCAAACCAGGTATATCAACGATCTTTCGCTTCTTAAGGCTGAGACTGTAATACGCCTCATCTTTATAACTGTCAAAAAATTCTTCAGTTCTTTCTGACACCAGCGGCTCTGCTGTACCACGGCCACCCAGATTAAGCTCTTCCAGTATCTCTTCTATACATTTTTGAAAATTATTCCTGTCTTCTTTATTCATTTTCGCCATGTATTCAGGTGAAATACCTGTAAAGCATCTTGCATAGCTACACCCTGATGCTCTACAAAAATTCTCTTCATTGTTAGCCAATTGTTCAGATAAGGGAAGAACCGGGTACAACCCAATTATGATGTATGCTGTAGTTACCTATGCAAATATGCGGGGAATACGTTCTGTTGACTGTATTGTTGATCTGTGTGAAAGAGACCATGCTTTTATCTGGCTGACGCGCGGACAAAAACCGAAACGTGATGCTTTTTATGACTTTAAAAACAGGAAGCTGACATCTGATGTCCTGGATGACCTGAATTACCAGTTTATGCGGCGGCTGCAGAAAGAAGGGCTGGTCACATTAAAAGAACTTTTTATTGACGGTACAAAGATAGAGGCAAATGCGAACCGTTATACTTTTGTATGGCGTGGAAGCATCAATTATCATCTGGCAGGACTTCTGGACTCTATCGACCAGCTTTTTGAAAAATATAATTCTTTTTTGCAGGAGAATGATTATGGAACAAAGTACGAGCTGGGAAATGCACAGATGTTTGTGATCGAAGGGATGGATAAAGTCCGGGAAGTGATCGAAAAGAACAGAAAACGAAAGCTTGTAAAACATAAAAAGCTTTCAAATAACCGTATTATAGAGATCGATAACTGTTCACCGCTTGAAATACGGAAACTCCAGAACAATCTCACGATGATCGCAGACAACGAAGAAATCGAATTCGTTTACGGAAAAGTAAAAAGAAAACCTGCACTTCAACAGCTGCATGAGGAACTGGAACAATGCGAAAAACGACTGATGGAATATAAAGAATGCTTTGAGATCATGGGAAAAAACAGAAACAGTTATTCCAAAACAGATCTGGAAGCGACTTTTATGCGTATGAAAGAAGATCACATGCTGAACGGACAGTTAAAGCCAGCATATAATGTTCAGATCGCGGTAGAGAATTATTATATCGTACATGGATATGTAAGCAGCGACCGCACCGATTATAATACCCTGATCCCGGTCCTTGAAAAACATAAGACTGCTTTCGGGAGTATTCTGGAAGAAGTAACTGCGGACAGCGGGTACTGTAGTGAAAAAAATCTGCTTTATTTAAAACGGAATGAAATATCCAGTTATATAAAACTGCAGGATCATGAAAAGCGAAAAACACGCGCTTATTCAGAAGATATCAGTAAATATTACAACATGAGGACAGGGATCTTTGAAGATGAACAGTTCTATATCTGCCATGACGGACGTGAACTGCGGCATCTCAGGACAGAGAGCAAAGAGCAGGATGGATATACACAGACCTTTGAGGTATATGGTTGTGCAGACTGCAGCGGATGTGAACATAAAGCGCGCTGTCTGTATAAGTATGATGCGGAGAAAGATGCCGAAAAGAACAAAGTCATGAAGATCAATGAACAATGGGAGGAACTGAAAGAAAGATCGCATGCCAATATCCAGAGTGAACGCGGGATCCTGAAACGCCAGACACATTCCATTCAGACGGAAGGACATTTTGGAGATATAAAGGAAAATGAGAACTTCCGGCGTTTTAATTACCGTTCGGCAGATAAGGTATATAAAGAATTCATGCTGTATGCTATTGGAAGAAATATAAATAAATATCATCGTTTTTTATACGAAAAACTAAGAAAATTTGAAGGAAAAACTGCCTAGAAAAAAATGCGGCTGAAAAAATCCAAACAAGGATTTTTTGCGGCCAAAAACAGAAAGTATTTATCAAAATAAAAATATCCTGAACAAGTTGCAGAGCCAGAAAGCTCTGTAACTGTCAGGATATTTTTGTTTGGTGCTGTCAGCTCTAAAAAACGTTATTTACCGACAGCTCCCTGTTTTGTTTTAATGATATTTATGCATCCGTACATAATAGCTGATGCATAAGATCACAGTGGCTCCGCTCCATGCTGCAATCTCTGCAAAGAAAATACCGTCCTGTCCGATAAAATGGGGAAGGATCAGTGCAGCACTGATACGCATGACAAATTCAGCCATACCACTTACCATAGGCATTAAGGTATCTCCCAGCCCCTGAAGTACAGATCTGTACACGTACAGGAAGTACAAAACCCAGAGCATGGCAGCCATAATAGAAAGGTATTTAAAAGCAATTGCCAATACCTGCTGTGTCTGCTGCGGTTCACCTGAGATGAAAAGTGAGAGAATATTTTTTCCAAATAAAAACATGGCAGCAGAAATGATCAGTGAGGTAAGCAGGGAAAGCAGCATACTGCTGCGGACGCCTTTTCTGATCCTGTCAATCTTTCCGGCTCCCAGATTCTGACCCACATAGGTAACGATGGCATATCCATAGGAAATAGCAGCCATTTCCAGCAGACCATAAAGCTTGTTTGTAGCTGTAAATCCTGCTACAAAAAGGAAACCGTAGCCATTGATCACATACTGGACTACCAGACCGCCCACACCGATGATGATATTCTGAAATACAACAGGAATACCAAGCTTCATCAGGCGGGCATTCATGCCGGAGGCAGGCATAAAATCTGCTCTGGTCAGATGAACGATATCAATTCTGCGTAAAATCAGGAAACAGTAAACAGCGGAGAAGCTCTGTGCAATCACAGTTGCGATTGCTGCTCCTGCCACACCCCATCCGAAGCCTGCCACAAAAAGGATGTCCAGTGAGACATTCAGCACAGATGCGATGATCATTGCGGTCAGCGGTGTTTTACTGTTTCCCATAGCCCTTAGAGCAGAGGCAAACATATTATAGGCTGCTGTGGCGGGGATCCCACAGAAAATGATGCGCAGATATAACAGAGACATTCCGATAATATTGGAAGGTGTATGCAGCCCTGTTAATACCAGCGAAGCAAATGACTGGCTGAGAATCAATACTCCGGCTGCGATGAATGCGGTCAGCCGGTAACTGTGAGCCAGAGATTTACGCAGATTTTCGAAATCCTTTGCCCCATAATACTGGGAGAGTTGAATAGAAAATCCCTGAGTGAGTCCTGTGGATATTCCTGTGACAACCCACATCAGAAAGTCAACAGCACCCAGTGCGGCAAGAGCCTCCACACCTGCAACCTGACCAACAACCATGGTATCCACCATTGTATAAAGCTGCTGACAGATATTTCCCAGCATCAGGGGAATTGCAAAAAGAATGATCAACCGTCCCGGTGAACCGGAGGTCATATCCTGAATCTTGGTTTTCATTAGTATAAAAGTTCCTTTCCGGAGCATATTTGAAAAAGTTTAGAAATGATTATTCGAATATGCCCTGATATTTACATTGATAATTTTACATCATTAACGTGAAAAATGAAATATAATATATCATCAGAATGATATAAATTTATCAATACCTGCTATAAGCAGCATGTTGTTGAAATTATTATGCATAGCGCCTGAGAGGAGTTTTTGATTGCTATTTTTTAAAATACAGATATATAATAGAAGGCAAGTCTTTACGGAAGGAGACATGAATTATGCTGAAAAGATTCACTAAATATGTAACCCAGAGTGTTGCCGGAATGATCGGGATTTCCGTTTATGTTCTGGCAGATACTTTCTTTATATCTGTATAATCCATTTTCCAATTTTGTGTTGTGCTGATTCCAGTATAACTTCCATAAACACTCCGATCCACAGAAAGAACAGCAAGATACCACTGGCAACTGCAAGTAAAGCAAACCGCTCCCATTGTCTGTACCAGAGCAGTGTTCCAATCAGCATAAAACCCAGAATGAGATTGACAATCCCCTTGCCGATGCAGTAGATTTCAACTACGATCTTTACCAGTAAATGGGCAGTGGCTAATAATAACCACACCGGTAACAATAAAATTTTTCCTGCCATTCTTAAAACAATCATAAGTACCTCCTTCAGTTTGCGTACTGTGGCATGTCGTGATTTACCGCTGCTTTATAATAACTTCCAATCGTTGATGGTGCATTAAATAAAGCAGCCAGCAAATACTGTTTTATGTTTCTGACTTTCGTAGTATTTTTATCCATGCACTCCAGCACATACTCGATATGCGAATAATTCAGTTTCAATAATTTTCCCTTCACAAAGCCTGCCGGATAATATTCGCCGGCGATCCGTATCATATTCTTTTCAGTTTGGACGGTCTCCAGAATCAGCTGATATATTTCTTCTACCAGATCCTGCTCTCTGCTGTATGTATGCAGTAAAACATCAAAATCAATATTTTTCTTTACCAGTTCAGCATAAGCATTGATTTCCTGTTCTTTTTGATCACATCGAATCCTATCGCCATCTGATTTGATATGATTCGATTTCATATTACTCTGGTTATTATAATTCATATAAGTCTTATTATATAGCGGTACCGTTTTGGGAACCTCTTGAAGTCCGTTTTTGGGCACTTCTGAGGTATCTGTTTCGGCACCTCTGAGGTGCTTATTCATCACCTCAGAAGTTCCTATTTCGATACTTCTATGTACCGCATCTTTTTCCTGTGAAGTTCCCATTTCATTACTTCTTTGACTACTCTGATGTGCCATAAAGCTCTTAACATATATAATGTTCGGCAATCCAAAGCCTCTCTTTTTCTTTTCAATCAGTCCTATTTTCTCCAATTCTGTGAGATAATCCATTGCTTTTTTCTTAGAGAATCCCAAGTCACTTTGTATCTCCGTGATCTGATAGATAATGTACACCTTGTTTTCTTCGTCAAGCCATTTATTTTTCATTGACAGTCCCATTCTGTCCAGAAGTACCGAGTAAAGGACTTTAGCTGATAAAGACAGTGCGGAAAATGCTTCATCTAATAATAATATTCTTGGAATCCGGATAAAACTGAACTGATCAGCCTGAGTGCCATAATAGTATTCAAAATTCATACTGTTATCTCACCTCTTTTCCATTGATCCAGAAGTTCCAGAATTACACTTTCCATATCCTCTGCCGTATATTTATCAGAGAAGAAATTTCTCAGTTTTTTCTCTGATAATGTGATTTTTTGTTCCTGTTTCCTACCAGGCTGACTGTTTACCAGTATGGATATCATTTTCGCCTGCGTCATCGGTCCTGCTTCAAGTGCTGTGCGAAGTGCCGCTACCTGAACTGCTTTAACCGTACCATTTTCCTTGATGTATTCAAATAACCATGTTTGAATCTCTTTGTCAATATAGGAAATGTCAACCGCAACAGTAAACTGCAGACGTTTCTTATCTACATAATCAAGAAGGTCTGGAATGAGTTCCGTAAGTCGGATATACCTTCTAACTTGATTTTTACTTTCTCCTACCTGCTGTCCAA
This sequence comes from Blautia obeum ATCC 29174, assembly GCF_025147765.1. Lineage (NCBI taxonomy): Bacteria > Bacillati > Bacillota > Clostridia > Lachnospirales > Lachnospiraceae > Blautia > Blautia obeum. The sequence continues at coordinate 103,569 of NZ_CP102265.1, read as the reverse complement.
TTACCGCTGCTGTTTCTGACCTCCACCCATTTTGGGTGTAAGTGGAATCTGCTATATCATTTCTGGCACCTTGCCTCTTCATCGCATCCATTTTCATTTTATATGCAAATGCCTTTTCACTTGGGGGCAACTCTTCCCTTTGAATATTGTAGGCTAAGACCACAGCGCCTTGCCTTGTCTCCAAGACAGGTTTCCATAGCCTCGCCCCGAAACCGTACGTACATCTCTCGATGTATACGGCTTCCCATTTACCATAGTCTTTCAGTTATTTCGTGATTTTGGCATAGCAGTTCGGACAAACTGCAAGTGTCTTGCGACGCTTAGCCAACATAATAGTATTCCATTCATTGTCTGCTTGGATTGATTTCAATGATCTTACATGGTGCATGCATATATCACCTGTGTTTTCACCACAAAGTTCACATACACCTAGCTTAATCCTTGTCCTCAGATAATTCGGATTATCATATTTGACGTATTGTGGCAATAAGTCAGGCTCGAAACCGCATGCATAACGTTTCTTTTTGAATCCGTCATGATAAAACTCGCAGTATCTCAATCCCTTCTTTGTATTGTATGGAACCATGAATATCCCGTTTTTGCGGTACTTTCTCTGTATCTTATAAACACTCTTTCGATATTTCAGTCCGAAGGTTTTGTACATGCTATATTCCAAGATAAATGCAAAGTTTTTGATGACTGTTGCATTTTCGGCAATGGAATAATAATTGTACATTCCTCTGATTTCCGCATTTACTTGCGACACTATTTCCACGTCTGTCATGTGAACCATATTTCCTCTGTGGTGTGAATCCCATATTTCCTTGCCATTTTTGTCATACCTAATCCTTAGAGCACCATACTCCGTCAATTTACCTTGCCATTTATCTCTTGGGGCGTACAATTTAATTCTGCCCGTATGAGTTTTTCTTAATTGATGCTTTGAGTCATACTTAAGCGCTGAGTTCTTTGCGGTGGTGATATCATATCCAAGAAATCTTGCTTTATCTTGACTATGTGTTATCTTGGTCTTTTCTTCGGACATCTCAAGATGCAGAGTATCCTCGAGAAATACTCTGAATTTTTCCTTGATTTCAGATGCATCCTCGAATGAACCTATGACTCCAATTAGAAAGTCATCCGCATATCTACAATAGACCAGACTTTTGTATTCCTTATTGTTTGCTCTCTTGCTTGGTAAACTGTGCATGTAGTTAATAGCGTCCTTTTGCAGCCGCAGAGCTTCCTTTCTTTGTTGCTCATTCCAATTTTCCCAATTTGCTCGGTTTTTTCTTCTGATGTAGTATAATTTGCTTGCTGCCCTTTGATACTCAAGGTTTTCTTTTGATTTACCTTTATTGAAGCTTTTCTTTAAGTTTTCCGCAAAATCGTCCAGCTTCGACAGATATATATTTGCCAATATTGGACTTACTCCTGAACCCTGAGGAGTTCCTGAGAAAGTGCAGTTATAAGCCCATTGCTCCATGTAGCCTGCCTTCAACATTTTCCAAATGAGAGCCAAGAAATTTTCATCCTCGATTCTCTCCCTCAGAATATTCACTAGCACATGGTGGTCAAAGCTATCAAAACAGGCATGAATATCACCTTCTACAAACCATGTGATTCCGGTGAATTGATTCTGTATTTGCTGTAAAGCCGAGTGACAGCTTCTTTTAGGTCTGAATCCATGAGAGCAGTCTGAGAAATTTGGTTCATATATACTCTCAAGAATCATTTTTACAACCTCTTGTACTAATTTGTCTTCTGTTGATGGAATTCCCAATGGACGCTTCTTTGTGCTGTTTTTCTTTTCAATATACACTCGCCTTGCGGGATTCGGCTGATAGCTGAAACTCCTAATGCTTTCGATGAGAGCACTTATTCGCTTCTCGCTCATACCATCTAGGCTTTTGCCATCCACACCAGATGTCATACTTCCTTGAGATTGGCTTATATTCTTATAAGCTAGAAAATAAAACTCTGGGTTGTATAAATTCCGATATAATCTTTTAAATTTATACTGTTTGTTTATTGCTTGTTCTGAAAGACTTTTCAATACCTTTACTGGTTCTCTCAATGTCTCACACATCCTTCCTCGTTTTAGTATTGAATGATAAACTGCCGTCCTTCGCCATGTGGGCGTTATTATTCGCTTCCGATTTTACGGCTATCCTTGTCAATCCAAGGTCCTCGAACTACTACGACGGCTCCGTTACCATGCTGAATATTCAGAGTCATCTCTCTTGCTTTTTACACTTGAGATTTTTCACCTTTCGGCATTACTCATAGCCACTTGGGCATTTCAGTTTAGGTAATCCCCGTTTAGCTTCATTGTGATAAGTTGTACTATTATCGGTATGGGAGTTTTCGTCATTTTCCATTACTTATGGCTGGCTTACGTTGATTATCCCGCGGATTGCAGACAGCAAAATACTAATCCGCCAACGTACCACCGTAACATCTTCCATTCGGTGTGGAGATGGTTAGCTCCAGCCTCTGACTTTCCTTCAAGCAGTTTAGCCTTCATCCTTATATAGTACCTTTCGCCTCGACACTCAGTCGCAGCTTGGAAGATTCGCTGACTTGTGCCTTTACAAACGTGCTGTTGTCCCCTTCATGTTTCCACTCGAGGTTAGTTGTTGACGATAAGATTGTGTTTTTTGCACTTGATAATTTTTCTTATTACTTTCTCATAGTAAAATCACAATGACCCACGACAATTGGGTGTCCACCCCAACCGCCTTACGGGCGCACGGAATCAACCATAATAATGACTGCTTCATCATCCGTATAATTTCGGACAAGAACCGGCATGGTCGTCTTTCCGCACAGTTCACAGCCTCTTTTTCTTCTGTGACCGGAAATCATCTCGTATCCACCCTCGGATCGAGGTCTTACCAGTGCAGGAGTCAAAACACCATAAGTTTTAATACTCTCTACGGTTTCCGCCATTTTTTCATCATCATTTACATGAAACGGATGATTTTTAAAGGGATAGAGCTTTGCCAGATCTATTTCCACAACCTGGTTCATACTCTTTTCCGGTGTTTCCTCTAATCCCAGTAATTCATCATAAGAGGTGAGCTGAATATCTTTTTTCGGTCTACGCATGTTTCAACACCTCCTGAACCAGTTCCAGATAACTGTCTGCCCCTTTGCTTTTTCCATCATAAGCAAAGATACTTACACCCTCCGATGCTGTTTCTGCAAGGCTTTCTGTTCTCGGAATCGTCTGCTCAAAAATCTTAATGTCATTTCCATATGTAGTTTTAATCGCCTGTTTGTTTCTCTTCGCATTATTGTAACGGCAATTATCCATTGTGAATAAAATGCCTTCTATCTGTAAATCCGGATTGAATCTCTGATGGATTCCCTTTACCATCTTCAATAATTCCATGAGTCCATCTGCCGCATAATATTGTGGCTGCACCGGAATCAGAACACTGTCCGCTGCACTTAAAGCATTGATCGTCAGCATTCCCAGTGATGGCATACAGTCAATCAGAATATAATCATACTCATCCTTCAGCAGTTCCAGATACTCTTTCAATACCTTTTCTCTGTCCTCTACTGTAAATAAAGACATATCCATTCCGGCAAGCAATTTATTGGACGGAATCAGGTCAACACCCTCTTCATGGTGCAGAATTGCTTCTTTCGGATCAAATTCCAGTCCCATGATAATATTTTCTATCATACTCTTTAATGTTACCTTGAGATTTTTGGGAAATCCCAATCCCATTGTCAAATGCCCCTGTGGATCAGCATCTACCAGGACTACTCTTTTCCCTGACTTCACCAGTCCAGCTCCCAGATTGATTGTTGTCGTTGTTTTGGCTACTCCGCCTTTCTGATTTGCAATAGCAATTACCTTACACATATATACTTTCCTCCGATTTACTCTTTTTCTTCTACTTCAACATAAACACGAAAATATTTGCTTGTTCCTTTATTTGCATAAGCATCCGATACTTCCAGAACATCCAATTCTTTATGCTTTTCCAAAATACGACGGAACCATTGAATATCCTTTAAAGTACCCTGTAATCTAATTTTCAGCATACATATCCTCCCAGTCTTTGTAAAAACAATACTCTGGATAACGGATTTTAATGGCTTCCCAAAAATACCGGGCATATCCGCAGCAAAACAGATCTTCTGCGGTATAATACTGGCACTCTTTTAACTGATCTTCCTCTGCTTCATAATCTCCGACACTTGGTGTCCCATTGCAGTAAAGATTAAATGCCATGCGGACGATCCGTAAACTTCCACTGGTCTGCCATCCTTCCTGCAGGCATTCCGTTTTTACACATCCAGTTTTAAAATTATAGATTTTATCCACATTATTTCTCGTATCTCTGTCAATACCCAGGCAATAAACCAGAGCCTGATGGTAGACATCCTGATATCTGCATTTTTTCAGATATTCCATATAAAATTTTTCGTGTTCCTTGCTTTTGAAAGTAATTGTGCGAGAATTGCTATTCCCTGCTCTTAACGCTGTGTTTGTCATTGCTTCTTCTCCTTTAAACTGTTATTTTTTACTTTAATTTGGATTTCGACTACAACAAAAAAAGGACACTTCCCTAAAATTTCTCTTAGGAAAATGTCCTTGCGATACATTTATAAAGCTCAATTCATAAGCACAACAACGTAATATCAAGTGTTATCACGTATTATACAACAAAAATTTGTTGTACTTTTGTTGTAGTATGCAACTTTTACAAACACATTTTTTGATTTTTAGTATAACTTCGCACCTGCTGGAATATGGTCATCAACCATCAGAAGATGAAGTTTTTCTTCGCCCTCTTCCTCATGGATTGCACTAAGTAACATTCCACAAGAATCAATTCCCATCATAGCTCTTGGTGGCAGGTTTGTGATAGCGATCAGTGTTTTTCCAACCAATTCTTCTGGCTCATAATAAGCGTGAATACCGCTTAAAATGGTACGATCTGTGCCTGTTCCATCGTCCAGAGTGAACTGTAACAGCTTCTTGGATTTCTTAACTGCTTCACATGCTTTTACCTTTACAGCTCTGAAATCTGACTTGCTGAAAGTATCAAAATCAACCATTTCTTCGAATAATGGCTCAACTTTTACTTTGGAAAAATCAATCTTCTCAACTGGCTTTGTTTCCTGTGCTGCATTGTTTGCTTCGTTCTTAGCAGCACCCTGTGACTTCATTGTCGGGAACAGCAGTACGTCTCTGATTGCCTGGCTGTCTGTAAGAAGCATAACCAGACGGTCGATTCCATATCCGATACCACCTGTAGGCGGCATACCAATCTCCAGTGCGTTCAGGAAGTCTTCATCTGTGTGGTTTGCTTCCTCATCACCGGCGTCAGCAAGAGCATCCTGTGCTTTGAAACGCTCTCTCTGGTCGATCGGGTCATTCAGCTCGGAATATGCGTTACACATTTCCCATGTATTACAGAAGAGCTCGAAACGCTCTACCTTGCTCGGATCAGAAGGTTTCTTCTTGGTCAGCGGAGAAATTTCGATCGGATGATCCATGATAAATGTAGGCTGGATCAGTTCTTTCTCACAGTACTCCTCGAAGAACAGGTTGATGATATCACCCTTCTTGTGGTGTGCCTCATATTCAATATGATGCTCGTCAGCAAGCTTTTTAGCTGCCTCATCATCTGCTACTTCATCAAAGTCGATTCCTGCATATTTCTTAATTGCTTCGTTCATTGTCATTCTGGCGAACGGCTTACCAAGGTCGATTTCCACACCATTATAAGAAATCTTAGTGGATCCGCACACTTTTTCTGCCAGATAACGGAACATGGACTCTGTCAGTTCCATCATTCCCTCATAATCTGTGTATGCCTGGTAAAGCTCCATCAGAGTGAATTCCGGGTTGTGACGTGTATCAACACCCTCGTTACGGAATACACGGCCAATCTCGTAAACTCTTTCAAGTCCACCAACGATCAGTCTCTTCAGATAAAGCTCCAGAGAGATACGAAGTTTAACGTCTTCGTTCAGTGCATTGTAATGTGTCTCAAACGGCCTTGCAGCTGCACCGCCGGCGTTGGAAACCAGCATTGGAGTTTCGACTTCCATGAAGTCACGTCCTGCAAGGAAGTTACGGATCTCTTTGAGGATCTGGGAACGTTTGATAAATACATTCTTGCTGTCCTGATTCATGATAAGGTCTACATATCTCTGACGATAACGGGTATCTGTGTCAGTCAGTCCGTGGAATTTCTCCGGAAGGATCTGTAAACTCTTTGTCAGCATAGTCATTTTTTCAGCATGGATAGAGATTTCGCCTGTTCTTGTTCTGAAAGCAAAGCCTTCCAGACCGAAAATATCACCGATATCAGATTTTTTGAAATCTGCATAGGATTCTTCTCCGATTGCATCTCTTGCCACATAGACCTGAATATTACCCTGCAGATCCTGAATATTACAGAAAGAAGCTTTGCCCATGACACGTTTGAACATCATACGACCGGCGATTGCTACGTGGATCGGGTTCGCATCCATGATTTTTCTTCTTTCTTCATAGTCCTGTTTGAGGACTTCTCTTGCCTGTGCTTCATCAAGACCTTCTACATCTGGAGTCTTGTGGTCTTTTAAGATCTCTGCCTCATGCGCTTCATAGAGATTCTTTACCTCAAGTGAGTGATGTGTCTGGTCAAATTTTGTGATCTGAAACGGGTCCTTGCCATTTGCCTGCAAATCTGCAAGCTTCTCACGACGAACCTTCAGCAGCTGGTTTGTATCCTGCTTCTTCTGCTCTGCCACTTTGTTGGCCTCCTTCTGTTTTTTGACTTATTTAAACGTTTCTCTGGATCTCCAGAACCTTGTATTTCATGATTCCCATTGGCATTTCTACATCAACAACATCTCCTGTATGTGCACCGATCAGAGCTTTTCCTACTGGAGATTCATTGGAGATCTTACCTTCCAGGCTGTTCGCTTCTGTAGAACCAACGATCTTTAATTCCATATCTTCATCGAATTCATAGTCATGTACTTTAACCTTGCATCCAACGTTGATCTTATCAAGATCTACTTCATCTTCTACAACGACTTCTGCATTTTTAAGGATTTTTTCGATTTCTTCGATTCTTGCTTCGATGTCTCTCTGCTCATCTTTTGCTGCATCATATTCAGCATTCTCAGAAAGGTCACCCTGTTCTCTTGCTTCTTTGATCTTACCTGCAACTTCTTTTCTTTTTACTACTTTTAAATCATGCAGCTCATCTTCCAGTTTTTTAAGACCTGCATATGTTAATAAATTCTTCTTTTCTTCCATAATCCTTACACCCTTTCAAAATAGCCGGATATTTATTGGATATACATTCCCGGAATAATTGCTGTCTACATAACTTCTCAAAACATCATACCTCAAAACAGGCAGACTTATTCTAGGATATTCACAATTTCTGTATTATACCCAAATCTGTATACCTTGTCAAGAACCAAAAAAGCCGGAATTCCGCGATTAACCGCGAATTCCCAGCTTCTGTAATTTTCCTTGTTTTATCTCTGAACAGTAACATCCAGCAGCTTTTCCAATTCTTCATAGCTGCTGACCAGATTAGAATCTCTGCGCAGCCCTGCACTATGTCTCATTCCTGAAGTATACCATGCAATATGCTTACGCATTTCACGGATTCCGGTAAATTCACCTTTCAGTTCGATCTGCATTCTTGCATGACGAAGAATCATCTCTCTGATTTCTTCCCAAGATGGACGCGGAAGCAGCTCTCCCGTAGTAAAATAATGGTTCATCTCACGGAAGATCCATGGATTTCCTCTCACTGCGCGACCAATCATGATCCCATCACAGCCTGTCTCACGCACCAGTGCTTCTGCTTTCTTTGGAGAATCCACATCCCCGTTTCCAATGACTGGAATAGATACCGCTTCTTTGATCCTGCGGATCGTATCCCAGTCCGCTTCGCCTGCATAATACTGCTGTCTTGTTCTTCCGTGGACCGCAACTGCAGCTGCACCGGAATCCTCAATGATCTTTGCAATCTCCACCGGATCTACCGGATATCCCTCAAAACCAATACGAATCTTCGCCGTTACCGGTTTCTTCACCGCACGAGAAACTTTTGTCACAATTTCCCGGATCAGTTCCGGATTTTTAAGCAATGCAGACCCCTCTCCGTTGTTGACTACCTTCGGGACCGGGCAGCCCATATTGATATCCAGGATATCAAATGGCTGTTCTTCGATACTTTTTGCAACTTCTGCCATCAGATCCGGCTCACTTCCAAAAATCTGCATGGAAACCGGATGCTCCACCGGATCGATCTGCATAAGAGAGATTGTATTTTTATTATGAAAAGAAATCGCCTTTGCACTGACCATCTCTGTGCACAACAGACCTGCCCCCTGCTCCTTGCAGAGAATACGGAATGGAAGATCCGTAACTCCAGCCATTGGTGCCAGAATAAAAGGATTCTCGATCTCTACAGAACCAATTTTCCACTTCATTTTCATAAGTGTTTCCATAGATCAGCTTTCCTTACCTATCATTTCGCCATCATCTTCGATGGTCTCACCAAGGAAAAATACCTTATAATACATTTCCAGAGACTGCAGAAGTTCTCTTTTTTCGGTCTGCAGCTGTTTGATCTTAAGAACACTTCCAATATCATCATACATGGCATCGGAATCCAGTGCCTCTGTTTTGAACTGCAGACTGCCATTATCATCAAACTCCAGTGTCAGGATTCCGCCGATATCTTCGGTATAAAGGACACACATGATATGCAGTTCCTGTTTGATCGATTCCGGAAGAGAATCAAAATCCTGATTAAAATAATATTTCTGCTCATAAGCGCTTGCACCGCAGAGCACAACATTTTCCTGATACATATAAAAACTCCTTTGTTAAATATGTTCCTGTCCGCAGCAACTTAAATATAGCTGTACAATCCTCTTACAGACACTTCTCCGGAGCACACTTTACGAATCTCTCCGCTCTGCACACGCACCAGAAGTGCTCCATCTTTATCGATTTCCAGAGCCACGCCTTCATACGGGCTGATCTTATCCAGAACGCGGACCGGCTGGCTCTTATTTGCCAGCAGCATGTTATAATCATCCAGCATCATGGAAAGATCGCAGGTTTGGACAAATTTCTCATAATTGATTTCAAATTTCTCCATAACAAGCCCGATCAGACGGTTTCTGTCGTATGTTTTTCCCGTTTCCAGGTACAGAGAGGTCGCTTTGTCTTTCAGTTCATCCTGAATTTCTTTCAGATTTACATTCAGTCCGACACCGATCACCACTTCTCGGATCTTTCCATCCTGCACTCCCATTTCTGTCAGTATTCCGCAGATTTTCTTGTGGGAAACGACCACATCATTCGGCCATTTGATAGAAACTTCCACACCAAGCTCGCACACTGCCTGCGCTACGCTCAATCCCATTACAAGTGTCAGCATAGACGCATATTGCGGTTCAAATTCCGGTTTCAGAAGAATGGACATCATCACTGAACTTCCCTCCGGTGCCATCCATTTACGTCCCAGCCTTCCCTTACCGGCAGACTGAAATTCTGCAACTGCCAGTGTTCCGTGTTCCGCATTTTCTTTTGACATGCGCTTGCACCACTCATTTGTGGAATCTGTTTCCTTTGCAAAATGGACGGTTTTGCCCGCCCATTTTGTGTTTATCTCTTTTGAAATTGTTTCTTCATTATAGATTGTAGTTATCATTTGTTCTCCGGCTCTCCAAGAGTTGCCACCATAACTGCTTTGATCGTATGCATACGGTTTTCTGCTTCATCAAATACATGAGACTGTGCAGATTCAAATACTTCATCTGTCACTTCCATATCTGTCAGGTTGAAACGTTCTCCCATTTCCTTGCCAATCTTTGTCTTGAGATCATGGAATGCTGGCAGACAGTGAAGGAAGATTGCTTTTTCCCCTGCATTTTTCATAACATCAGCAGTTACTTTGTATGGTGTCAGGTCTTTGATACGCTCTTCCCATACTTCATCCGGCTCACCCATAGATACCCATACATCTGTATAGATTACATCTGCATCTTTTGTTCCTGTCTGTACATCTTCTGTCAGAGTCACACTTCCACCGGAAGCCTCTGCATAAGTCCTGCACAGATCTACAAGTTCCTGATTCGGGAAGTATTTCTTTGTTGTGCATGCTACAAAATGCATTCCAAGCTTGGAGCATGCGATCATCAGTGAGTTACCCATGTTATAACGGGCATCTCCCATGTATACCAGACGGCGGCCCTTGAGATCTCCAAAATGCTCACGGATGGTCAGCATGTCTGCCAGCATCTGTGTCGGATGATATTCGTTTGTCAGTCCGTTCCATACCGGAACGCCTGCATATTTGGCCAGTTCTTCAACAATATCCTGTCCAAATCCTCTGTATTCGATTCCTTCATACATTCTTCCAAGAACTCTTGCGGTATCGGCAATACTTTCTTTCTTGCCGATCTGAGAACCGGTCGGATCCAGATATGTACTGCCCATTCCAAGATCATGAGCAGCTACTTCAAATGCGCAACGTGTTCTGGTGCTTGTTTTCTCAAAGATCAGGGCAATGTTTTTGCCTTTATAATATTCATGAAGCTCTCCTGCTTTTTTCTTTGCTTTTAATTCAGCAGCGAGATCGATCATGTAGGTGATCTCTTCTGGTGTAAAGTCTTTCAGCGTAAGAAAATTGCGTCCTTTTAAGTTCATAACAGTTACTCCTCTTTTTTCGTGTTTCTTTAGAAAAAATTATTCTTCTGTTTTCTTATCCTCAACAACGATCTCTTTCAGAGATGATGCAAGTCCTGCCAGTCCCTGGATCTCAGACGGGATAATGATCTTGGTAGCCTTACCATCTGCTGCCTTTCCAAATGCTTCCAGGCTCTTCAGTGTAAGTACTGCCTGATCTGCCCCGGCTTCACGGATCATACGGATACCTTCTGCATTAGCTTTCTGAACTTTCAGAACTGCCTCTGCCTGTCCTTCAGCCTCTTTGATCATACGTTCTTTCTGCGCTTCTGCTTTCAGAATCGCAGCCTGTTTCTCAGCTTCCGCATCGAGGATTGCAGATTCTTTTTTACCTTCTGCAACAAGGATCGTAGATTTTTTCTCACCTTCTGCGCGGAGAATTGCTTCACGTCTTTCACGCTCAGCCTTCATCTGTTTCTCCATAGCTTCCTGGATTGCTGCCGGCGGAATAATATTTTTCAGTTCCACACGATTTACTTTGATTCCCCACGGATCTGTTGCCACATCCAGGGATGCACGCATCTTAGTGTTGATAACTTCACGAGAAGTCAGCGTTTCATCCAGTTCCATGTCACCGATGATGTTTCTAAGGGTTGTCGCTGACAGATTTTCGATTGCCATGATCGGATTTTCCACACCATATGCAAAAAGCTTTGGATCTGTAATCTGGAAAAACACAACAGTATCGATCTGCATTGTTACGTTATCTTTGGTAATAACCGGCTGTGGTGGAAAATCCACAACCTGCTCTTTCAGATTGACTCTTCTTGCCACACGGTCAATAAATGGTGTTTTGAAATGAATACCTGTGTTCCATGTTTCTTTGTATGCACCAAGACGTTCTACAACGATTGCATATGCCTGTGGCACAATACGGATACAGGATGCCAGGATCCAGAGTACAAGTACGATGAGTACTATAAAAATAATAATTCCTGCCATGTTACTTACCCTCCTTTTCTTCTTTCACAATCAGTTTTACTCCCTGAACAGCTTCAATTGTTACAACTGTCTGTTCCGGAATCGTTACTTCATCAGAAGATGTTCTCGCCATCCATTCAATATCATTGATACGGACCTGCCCTGTCTGCTCCAGATTATTGATCTTCTGAATCACAACAGCTTTTTCTCCGATCAGGCTGTTTACATTGGTCTTTGGCACACCCTTATTCATATATCGAACTGCCAGTGGTCTTGTAAAAATCAGCAGGACCAGTGAAATGACTAAAAACAGGATCCACTGCACCAGTATACCTGCACCTGCGCCTGACGCAATCGCTGCGACCAGTGCGCCTCCTGCAAACCAGATCGTAGTCAGTCCTACCGTGATTGCCTCGATCACAAGAAAGACCGCCAACACGATCAGCCACATTAAAGGTTCCATCTTATCCCCTCCTCTGCCTTGCCGCCTCATACATGAGTATTCCGGCCGCCATAGCTGCATTAAGGGATTCCACCTGCCCGCACATCGGGATCCGGATCAGACAGTCTGCTGCATCCGCTGCCTGGTCTGTAAGGCCCTTTCCTTCGTTTCCGATCAGAAACGCAGTTCCGTCCTCATAGGATTCCCTGTCATATGAGTTTTTACCCTGTAAATGTGCGGCCAAAAAGCGAATTCCTCTTCCCTGAAGTTTCTGTTTTAATGATACCACATCTTCCACATAGAAAAAAGGAATTCTGTAAACAGATCCCATCGTTGCACGAATTACCTTTGGGTTTGTAATATCCACACAGGTTTTTGTCAGGAAAACCCCACTCACTCCGGCGCCTTCTCCGGTTCGGATGATCGTCCCTGCATTTCCGGGATCCTGCAGATCCTCCAAAACCATAAGAAGTGGTTTTTCCTCTTTCAGAAGATCTTCCAGTTCGTAAGAAGGCTGTCGGAGTACGGTAAGGATTCCCTGTGGCGTCTGTGTATCACACATCTGCCTGAACACACCGTTCTCAACTGCATCCCAGGAAAATCTCCGTACCTTTTTCATTACTTCTTCATCTTCGAGCATTGATTCTGCCACATAAATCTTCTCGATCCAGTCATCCGGAGCTTCGAGAAACATCTTTCTTCCCTCTGCGATAAACAGTCCCTGCTCTCGTCTTGCCTTTGCCTTCTGATTCAGCTTTATTATATTTTTGACCTGTGTATTCTGTGCACTGGAAATCATACAGCTACTCCTTTAATCCAGAACGGAGGCCGCCTAACGGTGGCCTCCGCTGTAAAAACGTCGTATTTTTATTTTTTGTAGTTATGAGAAAGAGAGTTACATACTTCCCACATATATGGGGATACATCTTTCTGCATAGCAAGTGCTTCGTTAATATCGAAGTCCATGAATTCACCATGACGATATCCAACAACTCGGCAGGATTTGCCCTGTACAAGAAGGTCTACTGCAAGTGCGCCCATCATAGATGCATATACACGGTCCTTACATGTCGGGTTACCACCACGCTGCATGTGACCAAGAATTGTAGCACGTGTCTCAATACCTGTAGCTGCTTCAATACGTCTTGCCATAGCCTCAGAATGACCGATACCCTCTGCATTTACGATGATATGGTGTTTCTTTCCTGCTTTACGGCTTGCGATGATGTTGTTGATCAGCTTCTGCTCATCATAATCATATTTCTCAGGAATCAGGACATCCTCTGCTCCGTTAGCGATACCACACCACATAGCAAGGTATCCTGCATTACGTCCCATAACCTCGATAATACTACATCTTTCGTGAGATGTGGAAGTATCACGAACTTTATCAATTGCCTCCATTGCTGTATTTACTGCTGTGTCAAATCCGATTGTATACTCTGTGCAGGCAATGTCCAGGTCAATTGTTCCCGGAACACCGATTGTATTGATTCCAAGATTTGCCAGCTTCTGTGCACCTGCAAAAGAACCGTCTCCACCGATAACTACCAGTCCGTCGATTCCATGTTTCTTACAGATTTCTGCACCACGCTGCTGTCCTTCCGGTGTACGGAATTCTGCACATCTTGCTGTATAAAGAATTGTACCACCGCGTTCGATCGTATCTGATACGTCTCTGGCAGTCATATCAACGATTTCTTCATTAAGAAGACCATTGTATCCTTTATAAATACCTTTTACATTCAGTCCGCTGCTCAGTCCTCGTCTTACAACAGCACGGATCGCAGCGTTCATTCCCGGCGCGTCACCGCCACTTGTAAGTACACCGATGGTTTTTATCTGTTTCTCTGCCATGATTCATTCCTCCATCTCCAGATTTCCTCTTATAGCTTGCATATAATAGGAAACCTTGTTATCTGTTCTACACATATTCGTTGTATAGTGTAAAGCATTTTTAGAAGTTTTTCAATACTCTTTCCACAACTTTAACGTTGGAATCACCATATTTTTTCTTTAATTCTTCTAACAGAAAATCGCTGATCTGCACATGGTATCCTGCCGGAAGACGTTTTATCGCCTTCACATCTTTGAGGTAGATTACTACCGCAGAAGTTCCCACTGAACCTCTCAGATAGTTCAGAAGTTCCTGCTCTTTCTGTGCATAATCCTCACGGTCTTTAAACTGAATCCAGATTTCTCGTGGTATATCATCAAAAGCGCGTACTTTTTCCAGAATTAGCTTACTCGGCTTATCATCTTCTGCATTGACACGTCCCTGGATAAAGACTCGCGCATCTTCATTGATCAACGTCTGCCATTTCTCATAATCTCTCGGGAATACAACGATCTCCACAGTTCCCATCAGGTCTTCTAACGTCAGGAACGCCATCACTTTATTGTTTCTGGTGTATTTAATCGTCTTTTCGGTAATCATTCCACCGATAATTACTTTCTGTCCGTCATAAACCTTTGGGATACCAGATTCTTCATCCGGCTGGAAATCAATCGTTCTCGCTGAGATCATCTTTTCCATAATATTCCGGTATTTCTCCAGAGGATGTCCACTCAGATAGATTCCAAGAACATCTTTTTCAAAACCAAGGATCATATCCTTATCATATTCTTCCACATCCGGCATCCGGATCTCATAATCTTTTTTATCTTCTTCACCAACCAGATCAAACAGACTCATCTGTCCTGCAAAAGAATTCTTCTTCTCCTGCGCGATGCTGTCCACGATCTGACTGTAAACAACCATTTTCTGCCGGCGGTTTCCCTCCAGACAGTCCAGTGCTCCAGCTTTGATAAAGTTCTCAATCGCACGTTTATTTACCGTACCGGTCAGTCTCTCGATAAAATCCTTCAGTGATCGATATTCTCCGTTTGCCTCCCTCTCTTCCACCAGGGCATTGATCACCGGGCGTCCAACGCTCTTGATTGCAGAAAGGCCATAACGGATTGCGCCATTATCAACTGAGAATCCATATGCTCCACGGTTTACATCCGGCGGCAGGATCTTAATATTCATCTTCCTGCATACCTGAATATACTCAGCTACTTTGATCGGCATTTCAATCACAGATGTCATAAGAGCAGCCATGAATTCGACCGGATAATAATATTTCAGAAATGCCGTCTGATAAGAAACTACAGCATACGCTGCCGCATGAGACTTATTAAATGCGTATTTTGCAAAATCGATCATATCGTCATAAATCTTATTTGCCGTCTGCTCCGGAATTCCATTGGCAATACAGCCTGGTACGCCTTCCGCTTCGTTTCCATAAACAAAGTTCTGGCGCTCCTTCTCCATAACAGCCGCTTTTTTCTTGGACATCGCACGACGTACCAAGTCGCTTCGTCCAAGAGTATAACCTGCCAGATTACGCACGATCTGCATAACCTGCTCCTGATACACGATGCATCCATATGTCGGTTTCAGGATCGGCTCCAGCTGCGGGCAGTCATATTTGATCGTATCCGGGCGATTTTTTCCCCGGATATACTGCGGAATAAAATCCATCGGCCCCGGACGATACAGGGAAATTCCCGCGATCACATCCTCCAGACTCTGTGGTTTCAGTTCCTTCATGAAGTTCTTCATTCCTGCACTTTCCAGCTGGAACACACCATCTGAATGGCCTGTTCCAAGAGAATCCAGGACTTTTTTATCATTATAATCGATATGCTGCATATCCAGCTTCACACCTGTGTCCTGTTCTACCAGATGTACCGCATTCTGGATAACTGTCAGTGTACGAAGTCCCAAAAAGTCCATTTTCAGAAGTCCCAGTTCTTCCAGAGTTGTCATTGTAAACTGGGTAACGATCGAACCATCCGATGCTCTGGAAAGCGGTACATATTCTGAAACATCCTTCTGACTGATCACAACACCTGCTGCATGCATGGAAGTATGGCGTGGCAATCCTTCCAGACGTTTCGCTGTATCGATCAGTTCATGGATTTCTTTATCCTCTTCATATACCTTCTTAAATTCCGGATTCATCTGCAGAGCTTTGTCAATCGTGATATTCAGCTCCTGTGGAATCATTTTGGCGATCGTATCCACCTGCGCATAAGGCAGATCCATCACACGTCCGACATCCCGGATAACGCCTCGCGCTGCCAGTGTACCAAACGTAACGATCTGAACGACACAGTCATCGCCATATTTTCTTCTGACGTAATCAATAACTTCCTGTCTTCGTTCAAAGCAGAAGTCAACGTCAATATCCGGCATGGATACTCGTTCCGGGTTGAGGAAACGCTCGAACAGCAGATCATAACGAATTGGATCAAGCTGTGTGATGCCCAGTGTATATGCAACCAGGCTTCCCGCTGCAGATCCACGTCCCGGTCCGACCATGATATCATGATCACGGGCATATTTGATAAAATCCCACACGATCAGGAAATAGTCAACGTATCCCATGTTCTTGATCGTCGTCAGTTCATAATTCAGCCTCTCTTTCAGTTCCTCGGTCACTGGCTGATAACGTTCTTCCAGTCCTTTGAAGCAAAGCTCATTTAAGTACTCCCAGGAAGTATATCCGTCCGGAACGCCAAATTTCGGCAGCTTGGTTACACCGAATTCAATCTCTACATGACAGCGCTGTGCAATCTTATGTGTATTTTCCAATGCTTCTGTCGCATATGGAAAAAGACGTTCCATCTCTTCCGGAGATTTTACATAATACTGACCGCCCTCATAACGCATACGATCCTGATCTGCCAGTTTCTTACCGGTCTGCAGGCAGAGCAGGACATCATGTGGCTGGGCATCCTCTGCAAGGGTATAATGTACGTCATTTGTTGCAACCAGATCAATTCCGGTCTCACGGTGCATCTTAAGAAGCTGCTGGTTTACATTCTGCTGTTCCGGAATGCCATGATCCTGTAATTCCAGGAAAAAATTTCCTTTTCCAAAGATATCCTGGTACCGAAGTGCGGCCGCTTTTGCATCTTCATACATACCTCTTGTAAGGAATCTTGCCACTTCACCTGCAAGACACGCACTCAACGCAATGATTCCCTCATGATATTTCTCCAGAAGCTGCAGATCCACACGCGGTTTATAATAAAATCCTTCCACAAATCCCTTGGAAACGATCTTCATCAAATTACTGTAACCCTGGTTGTTCTCTGCCAGAAGAACCAGATGGTAATAACGGTCTTCTCCACTTCCTGCTTCACGGTCAAAGCGGGAGCCCGGCGCAACATACACCTCACAGCCCAGGATCGGATTGATTCCCGCAGCTCTTGCCGCACGGTAAAAATCGATCACGCCGTACATCACACCATGGTCCGTAATAGCCGCACTGTCCATGCCAAGTTCCTTGACACGGTCCACATATTCTTTTATTTTATTCGAACCATCCAGAAGACTGTATTCTGTATGGACATGAAGATGTGTAAAGTTCATACTCTCATCCTTTACCTGTTATTTCACCAGATAGATCCTGCGGTCCTTGATCTGAATTTTTCCTTCTTTAAGAAGATGTCCGACTGCACGCTTAAATGCATTTTTGCTTAAGCCAAATTCTCTGCGGATCACTTCCGGTGAAGCCTTGTCATCAAAAGGAAGTACTCCTGCAAATTCTTCAATGATCTCCAGAACATTTTCCGCATCTTCGTTGATCTGAAGATATGCTTCCTGACGGTCACTGACATCCATCTTTCCATCTTCTTTGACTCTGGTCACACGCAGGTCAAGAACAGTACCAGGACGATATTTACCTTTTGCTTCTCTTGCAGGGATCAGTGCAGAATATTTATTATCGACTGCAACAAATACTCCAAAATTCTCGCTGATCTGGTATACACGGCCTTTTACCTGGTCACCTTCTTTATAAGGTGTTTCTTTGGACAGGTAAGGATAAACTTTCATAGTTGCACAGAGACGGCTGCTTTTATCCACATAAACAGCTACCAGACATTCCTGCCCCTCAAAGATACGAGTTGTCTGCTCATGATATGGAAGCAAAAGATCTTTTTCCAGTCCCCAGTCAAGAAATGCTCCGATTCTTGTTACCTGTTTTACTTTCAGAAGTCCTGCCTGCCCCACCATAAGAAGTGGTTCATTTGTTGTCGCGATCAGACGATCCTGAGAATCTTTATAAATAAAAACTTCCAGTTTATCTCCTGCTTTTGTCCCTGCCGGAACCTGTTTTGCCGGCAAAAGTACCTGATGCTTTGTATCTGCATTCATATCTTCTGCAAGATATACGCCAAACTCTACGGACTTCACAATCAGTAACGTCTGTTTCTTTCCTAATTCGATCATATTTTTCCTCCAATTTTATTTAAACTCAACAACTGCATACGGTTCACCCTTCTGATCATTCAGAAGAACTGTTGTTTTATTTTCATCTACTGCTCTTGCCGGACAGATCACATCATTCAGTCTCGCCTGCTGCTTATATTCCGCACGCATCTGATGTATCTTGAAATTCTCCGGCAGATAATCCATTGCCATCTGTACATACTGACAGTTATTTACATGATGGTTCGTATCCAGATGATGTTTCTGCACAGCAAAAGAATCCTGCTGCTCATAATCTTCCGGAAGTACAATTTTACGCGGTGCATATTCCATATCCAGTTTCGATTCCATCTTCCCGTCTTTTCCTCTGTAAGCATCTGTATCTTTCGCTTCCAGACGGACTGGCAGTCCGTTTTCCGCATCAATATAAGTCCAGAAAGTATTGGCATACGCCAGGCGTTCCCCGCCCTCTGTCTCCATGGTAAAGTTACGCAGTCCCATAAATCCACGGAATCCATATGCCCAGGTAGATGTTTTGATTCGTTCTCCCATATATGGATAACGATCTACAACCACCTGCCATGCCGACAATACCCAGATACGTTTCCATTCCTTCAAAATATCGATTCCAAGTCCGACTTCCTCTGACTGAAAGGTACTGCAGTCCTGAAAATAATTCAGGATTCCCGGCAGTGTCAATAATCCATTTTCTCCAATTTCACTGTAGCGGACACGTCCACTGAAACTATATGCCATGCATTCACTCTCTTTCCTCATTTATAACTATCGACTCGTTCTCTGCAAAATTTTGCTTTACTTTTTATTTTATCATGTATTTTATACTAAGGTCAATCAACAAAAAATATCTCTGACCACACAGCCAGAGATATTTTTATTCAGTCATATAAAACTATACAAGATTAACTTCTTATTCCGTTACGATCATTCTGCTTCTGATCTTTTTGGAGATTTCAGAATATGCAACTGCAAGGATCAGTACGATACCTTTTACAAACTGCTGTACATAATCGTTAATACCACACATGATCATACCAGTTGTCAGTACACCCATGATCAGCATACCAATAACAACCATATGTAATTTACCTTCTCCACCATTCAGAGAAACACCACCAAGTACTACAGCTGTGATTGCATCCATTTCATATCCGGAACCTGCAGATGGCTGTCCGGAACTTGTTCTTGATAACAGTACCAGACCAGCGATTCCGGCGAGGAATCCACTGAGTCCGTATGCCATCAGCTTAATCTTTGTTACACCAATACCTGAAAGACGAGATGCTTCTTCGTTACCGCCAACACCATACAGATAACGTCCTAATGTCGTCTTAGCTAATGCATAGATAAAGATAATAAACAAAATAATTGTCAGAATAACCTGATTCGGAATACCTACAATACTTCCCTGTGCAAAAGAACCAAATGCTTTTGTAAATCCATATACAGGAAGACCTCCTTGTGTTATTTTGTCACACGCCTCTGTGTTTTGTTCATGTATCACATTATATTACTGTTTTTTTATTATTTATAGTGCATTTTAACCATATAATAGTAATTTTGTTCAGCGTATTTCAAATTCATCGCATATATCTTCAATTGTAATTTCTGCACCTTTATGAATTTTCTTCATAATATAGGCTTCAATTCGTCGAGAAAGATCTTCCTCTTCCACTGATATCGTTTCCGTCACATATAAATGACTGGCGCAGCTTTCCATAAGTTTGGCAACTGCATATAATTTTTCCTGTGTCAGGTTATTTTTCTTCCAGAAACTGTTTTCCAGAGCTTCAAAATCAATCTCATAATTTTTCACTCTGTCGTACATTCTGTTCCACTTCTGTCGCCTGTTCTGCCCATCCTCCAGAATCAACTGCCCAAGCATAAGATATCCGATGATTATATCACCTACTTGTGACATGCTCCCACCACTTAAATCTCTGATTTTGAAGTGGGGGCTTCTTGCTCAATGGCTCTACTGAGCCAAGTATCTACAAGCTATCCTCGCGTGCCCCGCGATTTCTTTTGCCCGGACACGGGCATATTTTCTTTCTTATTGTCCGGATACGGACAATTTATGCTGCCAGCATCCTTCTTGCCTCTTCACGGATGTTGATTGCTGCATTTCGATCTCTGTCCATCTCATTTCCACACGTACAGCGGTAAACTCTTTCGGATAATTTCAACTCTTTTTTTATCTTTCCACATTTACTGCATTTTTTACTTGAAGGGAAAAAGCGGTCTACCTTTACTAATTCTTTTCCCTTCCAGGCAAGCTTATAATCCAGCATATTCCGGAACATCCCGTATCCATTATCCTGTACACTTTTCCCAAAATGCAGGCACTGGCTCATCGCTTTCATATCAATATCTTCTACCGCGACTATATCATACTGGTCTGTGATCCTGCGGCTCAGTTTGTGCAGATAATCTCTTCTCTGGCTGCGTATTTTTTCATGGCATCTGGCAACTTTCTTTTTCTGCCGCACATAATTGTGGCTCCCTTTTACACATCTTGACAGTTTACGCTGTTCCCTTGCCAGCCTTTTTTCATTTTTTCTGAAGAACCCTGCTTTTTCAAGCTCGATCTCTTCTGAAAACACTGCCATCCCCTGCATCGCATAATCAATCCCCAGTATTTTTGCATTGCTGTAATCCTTATCTGCTGCTTGGTTTTCGCAGCTGTATCCTTCATACAGCAGGCTTGCAAAATACTTTCCAGATGGCTCCATACTGACTGTCACTGATTTCAGACGACAGTTTTCTGCAGGCTCCCTGTGTTTTTTCATGGAGATCCATTTTAATTTCGGAAGCCGGATCCGGTTACCTTCTACCAGAATATTTCCGTTGACCACATTTGTTGTGTAGCTGTTTTTGGAATGATGTTTTGACTTGAAACGCGGAAATCCAACCTTCGGATCACGGAAAAAGTTCTTATATGCTTTCTCCAGATGAAGCTGAACATTTGCTAGGGCCAGCGAATCAACTTCTTTCAGGAATGGATACGCCTTTTTATACATAGCTGGTGTATTCTTTAACATCTTTTTTGTTTTTTTATACTCCTGGATCTTGTCATTAAGCATCTGGTTATACAGAAAACGACAGCAACCAAATGTTTTTCCAAGGAGTATCTTCTGTTCTTCTGTTGGATAAATCCGGAAACGATATGCTATGTTCAATTCTTTTTCTCTCCCTGGTTTTCGATGTATTGACGGATCACTTCTACTGGTACCACTCCTGCCGTCAAAAGGCAGAAACTCTGGCTCCAGAATGTTTCTTTCCAAAGTTTTTCCCGGATTTCCGGATACTCTTTTTTCAGCAGCCTGCTGCTGGCACTTTTATAAGCATTGATAAATTTACTGAGTTCTGTTTTAGGCTGTGCACGAAACATTACATGCACATGGTCAATATCATGATTCCATTCCTCCAAAACAATTCCATACCGTGGGGCAATATATCCCCATATTTCCTTTGCTCTTTCTGAAATTGGATCATTGATAACTTTTCTTCGATATTTCACCACCATAATCAGGTGATAATACATCAAGTACACTGAATGTGCATTGTAATCCATATTTTCCATAAAACCAGTCCTTTTTTGAATAATTACCTTATCTTATCGACTGATTCTATTATACCATGGATTGCGTTGCCAAACAAATGTTCTTTTTTATTTTTTACAATTCATCTCCCACCTGTAGAGGAAGGAGAATTCTTGCTATATATTATGTTAAAGGTGCTACTGCTTCCATTAACCCGGCATGACATTCATATATATGAAGCTTTTTAAGCTTTTTGCATTCTCCACATCCCTTTATATCCGAAATCTTACACAGTGCCCTCGCATTCGGATCTTTTCGTACGATTTTGCAATATCCGCAATGATTCCCCGGATATTCTGCAATTTTTTCAAAATTGTCATCGAATACTACGATTCTGATTCCTGTAATCAGATAAAAATTCCTCAACAGGTCTTCCATTTTTTTTGCATCAACCCTGATTTTTATTGCCACGAGTTCCCCCTCCTCCTGCCAATATTCTTTTTAATTTGATATAGTAAAAAAGCACCTCTTCCGAGGTGCTCAACTTAGCAGGGCTACAAGGATTCGAACCTTGAACTGACGGAGTCAGAGTCCGTTGCCTTACCGTTTGGCGATAGCCCTTTATTTGTTTTCGCTCGCTCATCGCTCGCGACGAATGTTATTATATTACAGGCATTCAAAAAAAGCAACCCCTTTTTTTAATTTTTTTTAAATTTCTCCAATTTTTTTTTCTTCTTATATTATGTAAAATTTTAATGCCGTTCTACGGGAATAATGGTATAATGAAAACTACTATTTACAGTAATAAGCATAATAAGTTCACCTTAGCAAATAAAAAAGGAGAAATCAGATGAGAGCAACTAATCTGACCCTGCTCACCGATTTATATGAATTGACCATGATGCAGGGCTATTTCAAGAATCCAACCAATCAGACTGTAATTTTTGATATGTTTTATCGTGTCAATCCATGCGGTGGCAGCTTTGCGATCACAGCAGGTCTGGAACAGATGATCGAATATATTGAAAATCTTCATTTTACAGACGATGATATCGAATATCTCAGAAGCCTTCATATCTTTGAAGACGATTTTCTGGAATATTTAAGATCTTTCAAATTTACCGGAGATATTTATGCTATTCCGGAGGGAACTGTAGTATTTCCCCGAGAACCACTCGTCAAAGTAATCGCTCCGATCATGGAAGCACAGCTTGTAGAAACCGCAATCCTGAATATTATCAATCATCAGAGTCTGATTGCTACCAAAGCAGCCAGAGTCTGCTATGCAGCCCGTGGGGACGGAATCATGGAATTCGGCCTGCGTCGTGCACAGGGTCCGGATGCCGGTATCTATGGTGCACGTGCAGCTGTCATCGGTGGATGCGCCGGAACTTCCAACGTACTGACCGGACAGATGTTTAACGTACCGGTTCTGGGAACACATGCCCACAGCTGGATCATGAGCTTCCCAGATGAATACACAGCTTTCAAAACATACGCCAAAATGTATCCAAATTCCTGCACACTGCTGGTAGATACTTATGATGTCCTGAAATCCGGTGTTCCGAATGCGATCCGTGTCTTCGAAGAAATGAGAGAAGAAGGTATCAAACTTACACACTATGGTATCCGTATTGACAGCGGTGACCTTGCATATCTTTCCAAAGAAGCCTACAAGATGCTGGCTGCTGCCGGATTCGATGATGCTACCATTTCCGCATCCAGTGATCTGGACGAATATCTGATCGACAGTCTTAAGACGCAGGATGCCAAGATCAATTCCTGGGGTGTTGGAACCAACCTCATCACGAGTAAAGATAATCCGGCATTCGGTGGTGTATACAAACTTGCTGCAGTCAAAGATGCAGACAGTACAAACTTTACACCAAAGATCAAACTGTCCGAAAACACCGAAAAAGTCACAAATCCGGGCAATAAAACAGTTTACCGTATTTACAGCAAGTCTACCGGTAAGATTAAGGCTGACCTGATCTGCCTGGCTGATGAAGTCTTTGATCCGGAAGAAACCATGATTATTTTTGACCCTGCAGATACCTGGAAAAAGACCAAGGTTCTGGGCGGCACCTATGAACTCCGTGAACTTCTGGTTCCGGTCATCCGCGAAGGTAAACGTGTCTATACTTCTCCCGAAGTTATGGATCTGCGTGAATACTGCCAGAAAGAGCAGAATACCCTGTGGGATGAATCCCGCCGTCTTGTAAATCCGCAGAAAGTATACGTAGACCTTTCTCAGAAATTATATGATCTCAAGAAAAACCTGCTCGAAGAAATGAGTGAAAAGGCTCTCGACTGATCAAGTGTTGCACTATGGCAGTTTAACGCGTTAATTTCCTTTATTTTTTTCAGATGACGTGCTATACTGTTATTCAGTTGAAAAAAATGTTCCTGCACAAAGGAACCATGGAGGAAATATACAATGTCTATCAAGATTAATCATGAACTTCCAATTCCGGAGGTTCTGAAAAATGAGTACCCGCTCAGCAACGAACAGAAATCAATCAAACAACAGCGTGATGAAGAAATCCGCCGTATTTTCACAGGTGAATCCGATAAATTCGTCGTTCTGGTCGGACCATGTTCTGCAGATAACGAAGATACCGTATGTGAATATGTAAATCGCCTGAAAAAAGTTTCTGACAAAGTTTCCGATAAATTAATGATCATCCCACGAGTATATACAAACAAACCTCGTACTACCGGTGATGGCTACAAAGGAATGCTCCATCAGCCGGAGCCGGATAAAGCACCGGATCTCCTTGCCGGAATCATTGCAATCCGCAAAATGCATATCCGCGTACTTCAGGAAACCGGTCTTTCTTCTGCAGATGAAATGCTCTATCCGGAAAACCGCAGCTACCTGGATGATGTTCTTTCTTATGAAGCAATCGGTGCACGTTCCGTAGAAAACCAGCAGCATCGTCTGACTGCCAGCGGTATGGATATCCCGGTTGGTATGAAGAATCCTACCAGCGGTGACCTGTCTGTTATGCTGAACTCCGTAATCGCTGCCCAGCATCCACATCATTTCATTTACCGTGGATGTGATGTGGAAACAAGTGGTAATCCTCTGGCACACACGATTCTCCGCGGCGGCGTTGATAAATATGGCCAGACAATCCCTAATTATCATTACGAAGATCTCATGCGTCTTTATGACTTATACAGCAAAAAAGATCTGCAAAATCCGGCCGTTATCGTGGATGTCAACCATTCTAACTCCGGCAAACAATACAAAGAACAGATTCGTATTGTAAGTGAAGTGCTTCACAGCCGCAACTACAATCCTGATGTAAGAAAACTCGTCAAGGGTGTCATGATTGAAAGTTATCTGCTGGAAGGCCGTCAGGATATCAGCGACCATATGACTCCTGGCTGTTCTATCACCGATCCTTGTCTGGGATGGGAAGATACAGAACGTCTGCTCTACGATATTGCCGAAAAATGCTAAAGGGGGCTCACAGCCCCCTTTTATTGTTCCATTTGACGTCCAAGAAATCCTGCTGCTGTTTTTACCAGCATTTGCTCTGAATTTCCAAATCTTTCTCCTGCACTTTTTCCAACCAGCGCCACAGAACCAATCGCATCACCGGAACAAATGATTGGCTGTACGATCAGCTCTGATGAGGATTCTTTCTGATTTTCCACAAGCGGCAGTATTTTTCTTTCTCCTGTATGATAACATTTCATTTCTCTCTCCGTGATCACTCGATCCAGTTCTTTACTGATTGCCTTTCCCATCAGTTCCCTGCTGCCCTGTCCGGATGCGGCAACCACCTGATCATGATCCGTAATACATGCGATCATACCTGTTGTCTGTGCCAGCGATTCTGCATATTCTTTTGCAAAAACACTCAACTCTCCAATCGGGGAGTATTTCTTTAAGATCACTTCCCCCTCTTTATCTGTAAAAATTTCAAGCGGAGTTCCTTCTTTAATCCGTAGTGTACGCCGAATCTCCTTTGGAATAACAACTCTTCCAAGATCATCAATGCGCCGGACGATTCCTGTAGCTTTCATGTGCTTTATGTTCCTCCTGTTGTTTTTCCGTATTTTATATCTTCTCCTGAATCTGCCCCAGGTGATGTATGGATATTATATGGAAAAAAAGGAGAATTATGTACTTTACTTATAAAACGCCGCAATTATTTTCAGTGCATCTTCATTGATATTTCCAGGAACTGGTTCCGGACGTGCCAGATAAAATCCCTGCAGAAGATCAACTTCCAGTTCCAGTACTTTCTGGATCTCCTCCGGTGTTTCAAGTCCCTCTGCAACGATCTTCATATCACGTTTATGTGCATATGCGACAATATTTTCCACAATCTGCTGTTTATCCGGATCCGTATCAATATCACGGATGATCGAAAGATCTACTTTGATATACTTCGGTGCCAGATCAAGAAGACTCTTCTCGTTACTGTATCCACTTCCGTAGTCATCCAGTGCAAAAGCACCCTCAAATCCTAGTGCATTTTTCTTTGTTTCCAGTGCATGATAATCAATAGATTCTTCTTCTGTGATCTCAATAACAATCTGTTTCTGCAACTCTGCATAACGATTATTAAATTCTATCTCATCTTTTGCTGCCATATGCTGACTCGCAATAGAATTGATAAACAGAAGCGCATCGCCTTTGATTCGTTTCTTTTCCCTGAGATCAGCAAAGGCTTCTGTCGCCCGGAACATGGTCATTCGTTCAATTTCACGCAATGCACCCTCTTCACGTGCGATCTTCATAACCACATCCGGTCGTTTTAATATTGGAAGATTGGCACGCATCAATGCCTCATATGCTTCAATCTTACCTGTTTTTGCCGATATGATCGGCTGGAAATAGTAAGTAACCAGCTCTTCTTTAACAAAACGATGAAATTCTTTACGAATCTGACTGTCACGGTATTTCTCTTCATATGCCTTCTGGTCAAATTCTGCAATTCTTCCCTTATCTGTCTGTTTTACCTGATACATGGCAAAATCTGCATGTTTTCTCATAACACCGAGGCTGTTACTGTCCTCCGGATACCATGCAATTCCTCCGGAGATACTTAAGTGGAATTCCTGTCCGTCCGGAAGACGGATGATCCTGGAAGAAATTTCTCTTTGCAGTTTACTGATTTCCTCACGAATCGCATTCTGACTCTCATAACCATAAAACAAAATATTAAATTCATCTCCTGAAATATGTGCACACAAGGTTCCTTTCGGAGTGCCTTCTTCCAGACACATGCCCGCCTGGCGGATATACTCATCTCCCCAGTCATGTCCAAATGTGTCATTGATGTATTTCAGGTTATCCAGATCCAACATAATAAATGCAGCATGTCTGATTTTTTTTCTTCTGCCAAAGATGGATTCGCTTTCACGTTTGAATGCACGTCTGTTATAGAGGCCTGTCAACGTATCATAATCTCGTTCATGTTCAATACGAAGGCGTTCTCTCATAGAAACAGTTACATCTTCCACGAGACCGATCTGTACCCAGTTCTCATTTTTGACTTCCATTCGCACATAACGAACACCTTTTTCCGGAATTCGGATACAGTACAGTTTTGTGCTACCTGATTTTGTTTTATAAAGATTCTTTTCTGTATACTCTTTTAAAATCTCTCTGAATTTTTCTATATTCATGGGGAGCTCCGCGCTTAACGGAATTCCCAGTATAGAGAAAAAGTTCTCCGTATAAAAAACACTTCCTGTATCAAACCGGAGTTCATATCCTCCAATCTCTACACTTGCCATTTCCATGATCCGCAGAAATTTGGTAGATGTGTTCAGCACTTCTCTGCTCAGTCCAGTGATCGCAGTAGAAAACTTATCCAGTTCACGAATCCCTGTTTCTGACAGATTTGGAATGCTTCCCTGATTTTGTTGTGCCGCTTCTACTTCATCCGATAAGCTCGCTACCGGTTTTGCCAGGCGGCGACTTACTATAAAGCTGCTGAGCAGACCAAACAGTAATGTCGCAAAGATCGTCAGTTTCACAAGAAGCATAACATGATTTGTAAATGTATACAGATTTTTATCCTGTACAATTCCGACAAGAAGCCACTGCTCATCCGAAAACGGGGCATTCTTATTATAAAGAGTCAGTGGATAGACAGAAGCAATATAATTATCCTTCCATATCTCTGCCTCATAGATATTTTTTTCCGTACGTGTCATTTTAATCTCTTCATCCGGAATACTTAACCATCTATTGCTTCTGGAAGAAGGATTTATTACATTTACAGAAATCTCAGAATCACTGAGTGTGTCTGCGGTTTCAGCCAGCAGATAAGTTCCAGTCCCACTGTTTTGCAGTTCTTCATATGGAATCAGTTCCTGAATATAGCTTGTCATCATTTCTACACCGACAACACCATAAACCGTTCCATCAGACAGAATCAACGGTATCGAATATGCAATAACAGGACGATCATCTCCCTCAAGTGTATATGATACCGGTGTCCAGTGTCCATAATCAGATACATTCAGCTTTTCACTGTCTTTATATGCAGTCTGGAAAACAGGATAAACAATTCCATTTTTGCCATAACCCTTATATTTGATCGCCGGCATCCATCCTCTGTCCGTAGAAATTCTCAGCGATTTTACCAGCTTTACAGGAGAACGTTCCAGCAGTAGATCATAATTTCTTTCCGATGCAGTCGTTGTCGGATCCTGATCTCTGATGTAAACACAGGGCATAAACGAATCAATCTCACATTCATCCATATCATCCGTGTTCAGAATCACAAAAATTCCATTTACAGATCTGTGCCTCATCACATTGATCAGGCTGTCACTGACTGTTTCCAGAAGTTCTGTACTTCGATCTTCATTATTTACCAATTCCTCTACACTGATATTCTCCACTGCAGTCTGATTCTCGACAGCAGTATTGATCGTTCCTGCCAGGGATGAAAGATTCTGGGTTTCTTCCAGCGTATTCTGCAGATAATTCTGACGGTTTTCCACCTGTTTCTTCAAAATCTCTATGGCATTACGATTCATCTGCATTCCTACATTTCCAAAATACAGTGTTCCGATCAAAAGTGCCACTTCTATCCCGAGAACGATCAGCATTGCCGCAAATATAAATTAAAAAATTGATTTTCCCTGTTTCCTGTGCTGCCTCATTCAGAGAAATCCTCCCTTTCTGTAATCAGAGACTGTATTGTCTCAAATAGATTACTGTCCATCTTCATAAGCCTGCAGTTTTGTTAACGTCTCTTCATACCAGTTATCAAAATATTCATCTGAAATAAAGTCTGCAACAGCTTCTTTTTGTTCATGTTTATCTCCTTCCGATAACCGCTTGTGCATAATTATTTTTATGCCATTGCATGCAATTATACCATTAAAAAAACAGTACTTCAATAAACAGTACTGTTTTACTCATCTGGTGTCTAAAATATTATATTTTTATAAACTTTACTGATACCCCTTTACTTTTATGTACAAGTGCGTTATAGTTTCAATATATTCGATACGTAGTATTGATTACTACATGATGTGTTTTTAAATATTTTTCGATATTTCTATCATCAGGAGGCGTTATTATGAAACTTAAATTAAAAGATCCCTGGAGTGCTATCACACACGGCATTGCATTACTTCTTGCAGCAGCCGGTGCAGCACCTTTACTCTTAAAAGCTGCTCATGGTGAAAATGCACCTCTGCATATTACAGCACTTGCTATTTTTATTCTCACTATGATCCTTCTCTATACAGCAAGTACGGTTTACCATTCTGTAGATTCTACAGAGAAAGTAAACCGTCGGCTCAGAAAAATGGATCACATGATGATCTTTGTTATGATTGCAGGAAGTTATACTCCAATCTGTCTCATCGCACTTCATAACAGAACCGGCTATATCCTCTGTGCACTTGTATGGAGTATCGCAATCCTCGGTATTCTTCTCAAAGGATTATGGATCACATGTCCCAAATGGCTTTCTTCCGTACTCTATATTGGAATGGGATGGCTTTGTGTACTTGCTTTCGTTCCTATCTTTCATTCCCTTCCGCGAGCCGGATTTGGATGGCTTCTTGCCGGTGGTATCATCTATACGATCGGTGGTGTGATCTATAGTTTGAAACTTCCTTTATTTAATGCACGTCACAAAAATTTCGGCTCTCATGAAATCTTTCATGTATTTATTATGCTTGGAAGTGCCTGCCACTTTATTGTAATGTATTGCTTTATATCTACCCTGCCAGTCTGAGGCAGGGTATTTTTTATTAGTCCGCAGAAGTCTCTGTCCAGAACTCCATCAGTTTCAGTTTTTCTTTTCTTGTCAGCTGCTTGATTGCATATTCCCGTCTCATTGCTTCTTCTTTTGTCGCATATCCCTCATAATATACAAGTTCCACCGGACGTTTCGCCCTTGTATATTTCGCTCCGGCTTTTCCTTCATTATGCGCTTTCAGCCTTTTCTCCACACAGTTTGTCCAACCTGTATAAAGTGTTCCGTCAGCACACTTCACCATATACGTATAGTTCATAAAATACCTCATTCTATGTAAAGAACAGCTTCCGGAATTTTGAAATTCCATCCACCGTTCTCGTTTCTATAAAAAGCAGCCGGTCAAAGATTTGTATTTTCTCTAAGAAACAACAGGCAGGCAGGCAAATACCGGCTGCGAATTTTTACTATTCCTACCTGCTTTATTATACGTTCCAATTCTGTTTTTGTGAATAGCTTACGGAAGATAGGCAATCGGATCTACCGGCTCCCCGTCTTTCTTCATCGCAAAATAAAGATTACTGCCTTCCTTGCTGTAATACTTTGTCGGCTGTCCTATATATCCGATCACTTCCCCTTCTTTAACTGTATCTCCTTCCTGCACCGTCAAATCTGTCAGCTGTCCATAAATCGCCTGATACCCGCTTCCGATCTCCATCGTCACCGTTGTACCAGTCTGGGCATTTTCTTCAATAGAATACACGGTTCCCGGAACAGATGCCAGAACAGGAGCTCCTTCCACCGCCTGAACAGCAATTGCCGGACTCAGTTTATACTGATCCAAAGTTGGAAAATACACAGTCTGGTCCATGTTATAATCCATAAGAATATTACCGTCTACCGGCCATTCCATCAATGTATCTTCTGAAAAACTTAATTTTGGCGCTTCCTGTACACTTGCAGATGTATTCACTGTCCCATTCTCATTTGTACTCTGTTCTGCCGAAAGTATACTTTCTGACGTAAATGTACTTTCGGTTGATGAAGATCCTGCTTCCGTGGTTTCACTTCCTGCATCTTCACCTTCTGTCTGACTCATTCCTTTCTCTGACGTATGATCTGTCGAAATATTACTTTCCAGTTCAGCCTCTACAAGACTTGTTCCTGCATCTACAGCATTATCCGTCGTGTTTTCTGTACTCAGACTTTCATCATAATATGAAGGAACTTTTTCCGGAACTGACTCATCCTTCCCGGAAGTTCCCAATTGATAAACTCCTATGCCGGCCGCTGCCAGAACTGCCAGAAGGGCCGTATTTGCTACATATTTTGCGATTCTGCCTTTTGTCATATTCTTTTCACCTCTGCTCATAATCGTTTCGTGACCACACCTTTTGTCTGCTGTCACATTTTTACTATATTTACAGGGTGTCCAGAATGCTGCAAAATATACCGTTCTATTTAATTTTTTGTAATATCCATCAAAGGAAAATATGTATTCAGGATTTCTTTCCAGTTTTTTCCCTCTTTTGCCAGTTTATTACCTCCATACTGAGAAAAACCAAGCCCATGTCCTTTTCCTTTACTCAAAAAACGTACCTGTTCTCCCGTTTTCTGCATGGAAAAATCAGACGAAGCAATTCCCATCCCCGTAACAAAAGACTCTGCTTCCAGAATATTTTCATCTGCCATAAGACTGACCACATACCCGCTGTCTTCCCTCTCCACAATTCTTAATTCCACCGGAAGCTGCTGCTTCGCTATGTAAGTACTATTCAGATACCCTGGTGCTGTTTTGTCTGAATTACTGTCCACTGCTTTAAGATAGGCATATTCTTCATTATGAAATGCGGTTTCTCCATCTCTCGTCTGCCCGGCACTGATCTGGTGATATGGAACCAGCTTCAATTCCCCATTATATGTCAGCACCTGACCGGAAGTATCTTCTACTGCCTCTTCATAAACTTTGTCTGCTTTTTCCCACACACTCCAGCAGGACGGAAGTTCATCTCTGAGTTCCCGGCAAGTCTCAAAAAATTTCTCACTTCTGGCATCTCTTTCTTTTTTATTTTGATCTCCATTTCTATTTATACTCTCTTTTTCTCCAATTTTCCTGTACAGATTGCTTCTTGCAATAACAGCCTGTGCTTTTATAGTTTCCGGCTCATAATCTGAAGAAATCTGAAGTGCCAGAATAACCGGTAAGACTGTCTCAGAATCCGCTTTTTGATTCAGAACCGCCATATCGTATCCATTTATCAGAATCGTTATCAAATACGGAAGCAACAGCAATACAACAATATTTGAAAAATACATACGACTGTTTTTTTTCATACAGATAACCTTTATGTAGTTTGTATACTATATGTATTCTATGTTTCTTTTAACCATCATTTCACAATTTTTATCTGTTTAAATGATATGTTCATGCTATAATAGGAATACTAAATTATTGGAGTGACCTGTATGATTGCAATTTATCTTTCCCCCATTTACCTGCTGTTGAATCTGTATATCCTGCGATGGGCATATCTATGGATGGGCACATGCCACAGTATTCTCCGTACTTTGGGATTTCGACTTATATTCGCAGTAATCTATGTATTGCTCTCCACAAGTCTGCTTACAGGATTTCTTATTAAAAATCCAAAATCTCTTCATCGAATGCTGAAAATAATCGGAAACTATTTCCTGGGAATCTTTCTCTATACACTTGTAATCATTCTGCTTGCCGATTTTGGACGAATCCTTCTGAAATATGTATTTCATGCATCATGGATTCATTCCAGAACAGCTTTTACAGTTGCCGGTGCAATCTGTGCACTGTTGATCCTTCTCTTAAGTGCATGTGGAATTTTTCATGCCAAATATATAAAAACAACTTCTTATGACGTAATAATAAATAAAACAATTCCTGAGCGCACCTCCATGAAAGTTGTTCTTCTGGCAGATACACATTTTGGCTACAATGCCGGCGTTCTCCATGCCAGAGAACTGGTACGTAAGATCAATAAACAGAAACCTGATCTGGTATGTATTGCAGGGGATATTTTTGATAATGAATACGATGCGATTCGAAACCCGGAAAAACTTGAAAAAACTCTTCGTGGCATAAAGTCCACTTATGGTGTATATGCCTGCTGGGGAAATCATGATCTGAATGAAGAAATTCTTGCAGGCTTTACCTTTAAACATAAAGATGGAGATCTTTCCGACATAAAAGATCCCCGCATGAAAAAATTTCTTGAAGATTCCAATATTCATATACTGGAAGATGAATCTGTTCTGATCAATGATCAATTCTACGTAATCGGACGCAAAGATGCCTCCCTCACAGAAAAGATTCATGAAACTAGAAAAGCCCCCGCCCAGCTTACCGAAAAACTGGACAGGGACAAACCCATTATTATGATCGATCATCAGCCAAAAGAATTACAGGAACTTGCTGATGCAGGCGTAGATCTCGATCTGTGTGGACATACACATAACGGTCAGACATTCCCTGGAAACTTTACCATCAAACTGATGTGGGAGAATCCATGTGGTCTTTTAAGTAAAGACAACATGACTAATATTACGACTTCCGGAGCCGGTGTCTGGGGGCCGGCAATGCGTATCGGCACTGACAGTGAAATCTGTTCTATTAATATTCAACTG
The DNA here is from genome assembly GCF_025147765.1 of Blautia obeum ATCC 29174. Lineage (NCBI taxonomy): Bacteria > Bacillati > Bacillota > Clostridia > Lachnospirales > Lachnospiraceae > Blautia > Blautia obeum. The sequence continues at coordinate 69,791 of NZ_CP102265.1, read as the reverse complement.
AAAAAAGCTTAAGCACTTCCAAAAACTGTTTTCTTATTCCTATATAATAAGGAAACAGTTTTTGTTTTTCTATCACCCGGTCCCTGAAGCCAGAAAAAGAGTTTTTTCCACATCCGATTACGTTTCAGATAACTGCTTATCCACAAACTACGCATTTTATCCATAACACTCTGTGTAAATCTGTCTGCCATATGTTTCTCTCTGGTGGATAAAATCTCTGAAGCGACATTATTTTCAACTATTGCAGCGGTTACATTCTTTCCAGGAACCATACTTACCATAAGACAAATGACCGCGGTTATCAGCATATGAAAACACTCTCGCACTTTCTTCATAATGATCCTCCTTCTATTTCCAGTCATTTAAGTTCCAGTCAGCATGTCCAGCATCAGGACTGCGCACTTCCCACTACTACACATGTAATATAATATATGCCAAACACGTAATTTATAGAACCCATATGTCCAAAACTGTTTTACACTGTAACTAAATGTGTAACAGTGAAATAGTATTTTATTCTCTCGAAATTCTTTAAACACCAACAAAAAAGGTACTATCATAACGATAGTACCTTAAATTCATGAGACATCGGGGATTCGAACCCCGGACAACTTGATTAAAAGTCAAGTGCTCTACCAACTGAGCTAATATCCCATATTCAATTATTTGACCTTCCCTTAGGAAAATCAAATGCCCAGAGCCGGAATCGAACCAGCGACACGAGGATTTTCAGTCCTCTGCTCTACCAACTGAGCTATCTGGGCAAAATAGCGGGAACAGGATTTGAACCTGTGACCTTCGGGTTATGAGCCCGACGAGCTTCCAGACTGCTCCACCCCGCGATAATTATAAAATTAAAAGCCGATGATCGGACTCGAACCGATAACCTGCTGATTACAAATCAGCTGCTCTGCCAATTGAGCCACATCGGCTTAGCCAATGATAAGGCTTAGTGGGTGGAGAAGGATTCGAACCTTCGAAGGCGGTGCCAACAGATTTACAGTCTGCCCCCTTTGGCCACTCGGGAATCCACCCATGGTTTATATGGGACCTATAGGGCTCGAACCTATGACCCTCTGCTTGTAAGGCAGATGCTCTCCCAGCTGAGCTAAGATCCCACATATTTAATTAGCGTACATACCCTTCGGTATGAACGACCCAGATGAGACTCGAACTCACGACCTCCGCCGTGACAGGGCGGCGCTCTAACCAACTGAGCCACTGGGCCTTGCAAATTTCTTTGCTATAGAAGATGTATCACACCTTCAAAACTACATACATGTTGACAACCAACCGAATCAATTATGACCATGCTTTCTTGGTCAAGCCCTCACCCTATTAGTAGCAGTCAGCTCCATGTGTTACCACACTTCCACCTCTGCCCTATCGACCTCGTCGTCTTCAAGGGGGTTTACTCCTTTCGGATGGGATATCTCATCTTGAGGGGGGCTTCACGCTTAGATGCCTTCAGCGTTTATCCCTTCCGGGCTTGGCTACCCGGCTATAGACTTGGCAGTCTAACCGGTGCACCAGCGGCCCGTCCATCCCGGTCCTCTCGTACTAAGGACAGCTCCTCTCAGATATCCTACGCCCACGCCGGATAGGGACCGAACTGTCTCACGACGTTCTGAACCCAGCTCGCGTACCGCTTTAATGGGCGAACAGCCCAACCCTTGGGACCTACTACAGCCCCAGGATGCGATGAGCCGACATCGAGGTGCCAAACCACTCCGTCGATGTGAACTCTTGGGAGTGATAAGCCTGTTATCCCCAGGGTAGCTTTTATCCGTTGAGCGATGGCATTCCCACTTAATACCACCGGATCACTAAGCCCTACTTTCGTACCTGCTCCACCCGTCGGTGTCGCAGTCAAGCTCCCTTCTGCCTTTGCACTCTTTGGATGGTTTCCGTCCATCCTGAGGGAACCTTTGGGCGCCTCCGATACCCTTTCGGAGGCGACCGCCCCAGTCAAACTCCCCGTCTGGCATTGTCCCACCGCCGGGTCACGGCGGCTGGTTAGAAACCCAATACTGCAAGGGTGGTATCCCAACAGCGGCTCCTCGGCAACTGGCGTTACCGATTCTCAGCCTCCCACCTATCCTGTACATGCAGTACCGGATCCCAGTACCAAACTGGAGTAAAGCTCCATGGGGTCTTTCCGTCCTGGCGCAGGTAACCAGCATCTTCACTGGTACTTCAATTTCACCGGATGCATTGTCGAGACAGCGCTCAAATCATTACGCCTTTCGTGCGGGTCGGAACTTACCCGACAAGGAATTTCGCTACCTTAG
>NZ_CP102265.1:0-62500 GCF_025147765.1 Blautia obeum ATCC 29174 | reverse complement strand
ATATCATCCATAAAAGACAGTGCTTCCCCGTCTACAATAAATTTCAGTTCAATTTCCTTATTCTGGCATATCATTGCTTTATTTGTCAGCACAGCATCCAGAATCTGATTTCCCGTCTTATTCTGTGTCTCGTATACCCGGATCTCCCGTTCCATCTTTTCCAGATAGTTTGTAGACTTTCCGGTATAAGACTGCGTTTTGAGAATATTGATCTGATGCTTCAGATCATGATATTTTTGATTCACCATATCAATATTTTCTTTGGATAGCTGATAGTTTTTATATTGCATCTCCATAATATTATGCAAAGCATCTTTTTCAAACCGGATCTGAACTTCTTTTACCTGAATATGATATGCATACAGCACTGCAATACCACTCAGATCTACAAGTGTACGGATAATAAAAATATCCATAACAAAGCTTCCACTGAACAATCCATTCTGATCAAGATAGCTTAAGTTACTCATGGCAAATACTGATGCAGCAATGATAATGACCACCAGCAGTTCTCTTCTTGTAATATGTAGTTCTTCAAGATCTTTTTTGAGATTCAGCTCAATCAATGTCAATATGGCAAAAATCACTGCATACACCAGGACCAGTTCCACCCATCTCCAGTGTTCTCCATGCATTCCACGCACATACCGCAGATAATAATAGATCTGCCAGCACATAGACGCAGCAAACTCTCCGTTAATAAAAGCCTTTACACAATAAAATCCAGCCTCTCTGAACGAAAAATCATTACATATATAAATATATCCAAGAAGTAGTCCTACGATCACCATCATTGATGGAATAAACAGTTCCTGTCTCACGCCATCTGTTTCTGTCATAAAAAATAAAAGGAGGGCAAACTGAACACAGCTTACTGCTGCCAGCTTCCATCTCCCAAGTTTTCTTTCATTCGTACATGCAATCACAAATACGGATAAAGCATAAGCTATGGCATAGTAATACCCTGGTGTATTTAGCACCTCTGCTGTGTTCATTTGCCCACCTCATTCAAATATTCATTTAATGCGTCCAGGAATGGTTTTCGTCTGCTCCTGCTTACCTGAATCGTATCTCCATTGACGCTGACGTCACTTCCCATATAATTATCCACATACTCCAGATTTACCAGATAGCATCTGTTACATCTGAAAAAGCTTTTTGCATCCAGCTGACTTTCCGCATCCCGGATCGTTCCTTTGGTCGCAAAGCTCCCTTCTGTTGTATGATAAAGCAGAAGGTGGTCCTGCACCTCTACATAACAGATCTGTGTAATATCCAGTTTCTTTTTGCCGCCTTTCAGCGCAATGGTGATAAATTCTTTTTCCTGTACGTTTACTCTGTGAAGCGCTCTTCCCATACTCTCCGAAAAAGAGAAATACGAAATAGGCTTCAGCATGTAATCCAGAGCATTTACTTTATAGCCCTGAATTGCATACTGAGGCATATTAGTTATAAATATGATAATAACATCCTTATCCAGTTCGCGGATTTTTTCTGCTGCTTTCATTCCATTCAGGAACGCCATCTCAATATCCATGAGGATCAGGTCATAATCCGCAGAATAATCTGTCACTATATCTTCTCCGTCCCGAAATTCTGTAACCTGAAATTTCAGTCCGTTTTCTTTTTCGTATCGACTCAGGTGAGTTCGTAACGCTTCCAGGTCATTCGCATCATCTTCCACTGTTGCAATACGAAGCATGTTCATCCCCCGTGCCTTTTCTACATAATAATACTTGTAGTATAACAAGAAAAAGCACAGGAAACAATGTATTTTTTATTTCAGAGTAAATGAAATAAAATCAAAGTTTCCCTTTCCTTCGAAGACGAAGAACAAAGCTTCTTTATTTCCCGAAACATGAATATCAGAGGAAAATTCCCTGAGTTCTTTACTCGGGCTGATGGAAATCTCAGCTATAGCTTCTCCGTTTTCACTGGTACGGACATACAGTGTACCTTCCGCATGTCCCTTTATAGTCACACTGATCTCTTTTGTTTCACTGAGATCAAAATATTTAAATCCGGCAAGCGCACCATCACACATATTTGCAATGTACTGATCCGGTCCGGATTCTCTGTCTTTTCCATCCTGGGTCAGGTAAGGACATCCTTTTTTTGGATGCTTGATCATACTCAGGAAACGAGTACCTTTTTTTCCATAAAGATTGCATGCAATGTATGACGGATAGCTTCCTTTTCCTTCCAACGGACCTCCATTTAATCCACAGGAGGTCATTTCTGCCTGATAAAATTTGCCATCTTCAAAGCGGATTTCTTCTGCCATAGCCTGACGTGAAGACTGTTTACGGTTGCTGTGTCTGTGATAAAAAACAAAATATTTTCCATTTAATTCAATGATACTGCCATGTGTATTTCCGGTATTGCATCTCGCATGCTTCACATCCGGTACACCTTCAAAACCTACATCACCGTTACTTACCAGAATACCGCCATACTGAAATCCTTTAACCGGGCTGTCACTTGTCGCATAGCAGAGTTCATGGCTGTTCATTGTGCTGTAAATGAAATAGTATGTACCATTAAATTTACGCATGGAGCTTGCTTCAAGGAAAGAATGTCCCTCATAAGGAGTACCGATGGATTCCTTTTCGCCAGCAACTCCAATATAGGACGGTCCATTCAGTACCGTCAGCATATCAGAAGGATCAAGTTCAAAACACATCGGGCCATGTTCTGTCGGTTTCGATCCATCCAGAAGGATCGGGTTTCCTGCCAGTGCAAAACCTGTATACAGATACAGTTTTCCATCATCATCCATAAAGATACCCGGATCAAACTGGAACGGCTCATTTTTTTTGCCAATTGCAATACCGTCACTGTATTTTACATACCCGTAAAATTCATATTTTCCTGCCGGTTCATCACATACAGCTACGGAGATCATCTTTGTACCACCCATGAAATAGTACAAATAAAATCTTCCATCCGGTCCCTGCACCATATCCGGTGCTGCAAGGCCATTTGTCAGACGGATTCTCGGTGCTGCCGGATCCTGTTCTCTCTTATAAATGCAGCCCTCATAACGCCAGTTACCAAGATCATCCACCGGTGCCGACCAGCAGACATAATCGCCCAGGCAGAAATTCAGTCCGTTGAATATGTCATGAGAACCGTAAACATACACACGGTCTCCTACAACATGTGGTTCTGCATCCGGAACATATTCCCAGCTTGGCATGTATGGATTCACAGCCTGTTTTGTTTTCATGTTTTCCCTCCAGATTTCATATTATCAATTTCACAATCCTGATTTTACAGTTCAAAATTTATAGTCTCACTTTTATCGTATCTGCATTGTATCATGATTTTCCGTATCAGATTTCTTTTGAACGTGGTTGGTTTATTTTTCTGCGTGAGCAGTAACTTTCCCGATCCTGCCGGCATACACTGACCAGAAATAATTTCGCTTATAACTGTCTACAGACATCTGCGGAACAAGGATTTCTGCACCTGTACCATCCAGAAGATGCTGACCCACAATACATTTCGAAGGATCTTTCTGTTCAAGCACAATTTGCTTAAGACCTGCGCAATTCGAAAAAGCATAGTCTTCAATCTGTGTCACATTCTCCGGGATCACGATCGTTTCTTCACCCTGATATGTCTCACTGTCCTTTGCAGTCCATATTCTGGTTTCTGCAGATACATCTCCCCACGTTCTGTGAGGTTTCTCCGGGAGTTCCACAGTTACAGCTCTGTCATCCCCCAGCATCGCTTTCATATCGCGGATCAGCTGCACGGTATTTACCTCTTTTCCTGGCTGATTCAGATGAAAATTGGTGTCAAAAAACCACTCCGCTTCCATCAGACTGTTTTCCGGATTTCCTATAACAGGAAAATCCAGTTTCTGACGCAAAAATACATCATATGCTGCCAGGTCATCCATATCTTCCACAGACAGTTTATTTACCGGACAGTACCGATACCAGACCACAGCCCCTTTTTTTTCAAGTCTTTTGGCCCAGTCATTCATATAGTCCATAAATTCCGGCTGAACTACATCTTCTGTAAATCTTACTTTCTGGTTCACATCATAACCATTCGGAAGGATGTTTTCCCGACATGTATCCAGTTCGATATCTCCGTATGTATTAAAGGATTTCTTCTGATAAATGCTGTCCGTCTGAGGCTTCTGTCCTTTCATTACATAATTCAGCTTTTCCAGTGCAAACCGTGGAAAATTTCCCAGCATCGCGTCAAAGTTTTCACTTTTCAGATCACGAAGCATTCCAAAGGCTCCATCAGCAGCCTGCCACATGTATTCTCCGTTAAAATAATCGGAAAATGTCTGCTCACCCTGCTCCGGGGAAAGGATTACGATATCTCCTTCATGAATATAATTTTCGGAAAGATCCATAACTGCCTTGGTTCCAAGACCTGCATACATACCGAAATTAACTATTTCATATGAAGGAAAAAAATCATCCATCAGGGCACTGTCACAGTCAAAAGCCACTCCGCTTCCTCCGACAAGCACAATTCGCTTTCCCGAAGTTTCCTTCAGCCTCTCATATTTACTTTTCAGTTCTCCCATAAATGTATCCCCGAACTGTACAGGCAGTCCAAAACCGCAGATCAGAAAAAATACCTGTTCAGCCAGAATCACTGCCAGTGCAGTTGCAACAATACGTCTTACTGTTCTTTTATCCATATTTAAAACCTGAAATAAATAAATGCATTTTCACCGCCTGATGCCATCCTGCCAAGCCATGAAAATTCAATCACAGTCACCATAACAACAAAAATCACTGCTGCCATACAAAAGCCTTTCTGAGTCTGGCAGTTCTTATCGATTTCCTCAGGAAGTCGTTCCAGAATCAGCCAGCTAATTCCTGTCGTAAGAAGTCGCAGAATCGCAAATCCCCGAATTCCCAGGAAACTCATAGTCTCAGCTATTCCACTGCCCAGAGGATTCACAAACGGCTGTTGCAGAATCCGCCATGCGCCTATAAGTGAAGGAGCACGAAAGAACACCCACGCAATATTCACAAGAAGCAGCGTAAGAATCCAGCCAGCCACCGGATGAAGGATTCTCTTTTTATCTTTCCTAATCTGTGAAAGGCATATAGCGCCAACCATATAGATCCCATGGATCAGTCCCCATACAACAAAATTCCATGACGCTCCATGCCAGAATCCACTCAGCAGAAAAACGATCAGTACATTCCTGCATCGCTTTGCAAACCCTCTGCGGTTTCCTCCAAGTGGAATATATACATAATCTGTAAACCAGCATGTCAGGCTGATATGCCATCTTTTCCAGAAATCCTGTATGCTTACCGCGCGATAAGGATGCCTGAAATTTTCCATAAGCCGTATTCCCATCATACGTGCCGCACCTCTTGCAATATCTGTATATCCCGAAAAATCACAATAAATCTGAACCGCAAAAAACGCCGTTCCCAGAACCGCTCCAATCCCTCCGGCATCCTGCGGTGCAGCATATACTTTATCAACATATACCGCCAGATAATCTGCCACGACAACTTTTTTGTAAAATCCCCGGAGCATCAGCCAGAAACCATTCAGCAGATTTTCCCCTCTCATTGTATGCTTTTCCTTCAGCTGTCCAAGAAGATTACCTGCTCTCTCGATCGGACCTGCAACCAGCTGTGGAAAGAACGAGACAAACAGAGCATAGCTTAAAGGACTTTTTTCCGCTGAAATTTCGCCACGATACACATCGATCACATATGCCATTGTCTGGAAGGTATAAAATGAGATTCCCACTGGCGGGACTGAATATTTCAGACCGATCAGAAATCCCAGACATACAGTCACTGCCAAAATCAGCCAGGCTCTTCTGTATCTGCCCTTCTCAACAGCAATTCCCGCCAGATACGTGATTGCCGTTGTAAGCAGAAGCAGTCCTCCTGCCCAGGAACTTTCTTTTATGTAAAAGAAATAGCTCACAGCCAGTAGAAAGAGTTCTCTGTATTTCCATGGAATCTTCCAGTACAAAAGCACTACCACCGGAAAGGAGAAAACAAATGTCAGTGATATAAAATTCATTTCTTTTCCTCCTTCGCAAACTGTTCTTTCAGATCCCTTATCACTTTTTCAGTCCGGATCTGTGCCCCTTCCGTAGACAAATGATTATCCGTTCCATACAGATAAATTCCTGTATACAAAGAATCCTCAAGTTCCGAAATGACAGGAACATTCAGCTGACTCTTAAAATATTCATGCAGCCGGATTCTTTCCTCCTGTGTGCTGTCTTCAGAAAGCGCATATTTATTCCTGGGTGAGTAAGTAAAATAAACTTTTATTCCCTGATCCAGAAATCTTTGAAATTCTGTATTTATGGAATCGATATAAGTATCCTTCGGATATGCATTTACTGTATAATTTACCGGAAGTCCGTAAATCGGTTTTTCACTTGTGGAATTCGGACGGTACACTACATAATCCCCGTATTCATTGTAGCTTGGCTCCTCCACTTCATTTCCATCCTCGTCATACTCTGATGCGCAGACATCATAATTTTTTCTTTCCATATCTGCTCTTGCATCCTGATATGCAGTAAAAGCAGTGAAAATCTGTTTATACTCTCTGAGGTCCAGCTGCGCAAACACATCATAATCAGACTCCATCATGGCAAAAGTTGCATAATCCAGTTCCTTCTGATAACAGAACTGCCGGTTTGCCGCATCAAATTCCGGAGAATCCAGAAGAACATCTCCTTCCTTCATACAGGAACGAATCAGTTCAAGCTGCGGAAGTGCCGGTGAATAGGCAAAAACTCCCATATTGACTACTTCATAATCAGGAAAAGCCTGGTCTATCATCTCACTGTCGTAACCAAATCTTGTCGAAGAGCCGGAAAACAGGACAATCTTCTTTTTATCCTTCATACTCAGCAGACGATCATATTTATCCTGGAATGTATCGAAATAATTTCCACTGTAGGCCGGAGCCTCGATTGCGTTGATATGCAGAGTATGCAGCATATCACAGTCCTGAAATGCATAGTCACTGATTTTTTCCAGATCATCATAAAGATACAACTGTTCCAGATGACTGTTTCTGAATGCCCACTTTTCAATTTCATAGATTCCCGGCGAAAGAATCACGGTTTTACAGTCTGTATCTGCAAAAGCATTCTCCCGGATTGTACGTACCGGCAATCCTCCAAGACTGGGTGGAATACAGATCTGCTGTGCCTTGCCGCTATATCCGGTTATGACTGCAAAGCCTGATACTTTTTTGTATATAAAATCTGCCTCGTCTGTCCACGGCGTCCACTGTGCATACAGCACAAGCCCTGCTTTCCACGCGATCCGGCTTCCAAGTCCCACAGCCTGGCCGCTTCCATCAGCCCTGGTATTCCATCCAAGCAGTGTGTAACCCTTTCTGAAAAAGAGATCCGTTCCTATTGAAGTATTGATTCTCTGGTGAGTACCTCGATAACAGATGCTCACTCTGTCTGAATCCCCTGAAGTGTTTTGTCCGCCATTGGCATCATACAAAATCTCATATTTTCCTTTTTCAGCCTGAATGCAGATACTCTCCGAATATTTTACTTCATGCAGAACAATCTCCACGGTTTTTCCATCATCATCTTTTATTATTTCTGTCTCGCCATGATAATCTGTGCCCAGAATCTGCCAGTTATTATCCAGCGTGACTGTAAAGCTCACATTGCTTCCGGATTTTATTGTTCTGACAGGATCCGTTACCTGATACCCATCCCCCTTTTCCATAACAATATGACAAAGCTGTTCTTTTTCGGGCTCTTTCTGCTTACATCCTATCAGACCTGTCACTATCAGAAGAAGGAATACCCAGAATACAGTTTTTAATTTTCTTTTACCCATAGTTCAGTCTCCTCCTTCCGTTTTATCTTATAAATACACAGCGGCCTTCCGGTAGACTTAAGGCACAGCTTTAATTGCTTGCTAACCTTAGTTATACCAGAAGACCGCCTGATTGTACCAGTCTTTTAAGACTCTTTATTTATTGTTTTTTCTTGCTGCAATTGCCTTCTGCTCTTCCGGCAGATCCTTCTCTATCGTAAAGAAGAAAATCAGAATTGCACAGATCACATAAGCAATTGTCTCTACCCAGATATATCCGACAGAGATTGCTGTCTGTGCCGCAGCTGTCTGTGCTGCAGTACCCAGTGCAATGTCTGCTGCCTGGTCATATCCACTGGCATTTAAGATTGCACTGAAAATAGAATTACATACCGGAGTCGCAGCAACCATGATGGAACTGTAAATAGACATTGTCAATCCATCTGTACGGATCCCGAATTTGTACTCAATATGATCAATAACATCCGCAAGCATGGCAAGGATCATGTAGCATGCCGGAGCAGATCCGAGACATTTCAGTGCCACACCGATTGCTACAGGAACAATCTGTCCGTTACCCATAATCGCGATCACACCACCGACAGCTCCCAGCAGCATACCAACCATACATACAATACGTTTTCCAAATTTATTACAGAGAGGTACGATTGCCACTGCTGCCACAGCCATCGGAACCGCACCCATGATACTTAAAAGTGACTGTGAAGCACCCCAGGCATCTGCTGTTCCAAAGAAAGTGTTGTCCATTACCCATTTACAGAAATACGTCATGGAACCGTTCTTCATAGCGCCGCTCCACTGGAAGCCCATGTAGAACAGCATAACGATCCACCACATTTTTTCACTGGTAACTGCGGAAAGCTGTTCTTTCAGAGAAGCAGTTTTGACTGTTTTCTCCTCTTCAGCTCCCTGTGACATCTGCTCTTCTGTTACACGCTCACGTGTAAATTTAAACTGTAAGAAAATGGTAAGTGCAGAAAAAATAGCAATGGCAGTCATCGCTACCAGCCACAGATGCTGATTTTCTTTCAGTGCGAAAGAAACCAGGATCGGGAATACCATGGAACCGGCACCCATAACAGCAAGTCCTGCCACATTTGTGAAGGAAGCCAGTGCACCTCTCTGTTTACTGTTTCTTGTAGATACAGGAATCAGTGTGGAGTTAGCTGTATTGTAGATCGGATAAGCCACAGCATAAAACAGGTTGTAGGCAATCGCGATCCACACCATTTTGGCAGTTCCCTCAAAAGGAACTACAAACATCAGTACAGAGGCAATGGACAGAGTCAGAGCAGACAGCAGGATCCACGGTCTTGCCTTTCCAGCCATTGTTCTCGTACGCTCAATAAGCTGACCTACGATCAGGTTTGCTGCTACGATCAGAATGGTCGAGAACAGCTGTAAAGTTGTCAGAAATGTCAGGTTCAGTTTCAGGACATCTGTAAAATAATTCTGAAGGATACTGGTAAAAATACCGGAAGCCAGAAGTGCTCCGAACGGTCCGATAAAATATCCGATCAACATCTCCGGAAGTTTTACATCCTCTGATTTGATTCTGGAACCGGTCAGTGGACCGTTCCAGAAATCTTTATTTGTCTTGCTCATAAAATCAATCCTTTACTACTTTGAAGAAGGAGGAAATAATCGTGAAGATCAGAGCGACCGCACATACGATCATTCCAATGATCGCACCTTTTAAATCCGCCATATTCTGAGCGTTGTTCTCAAAAGTCATGATGGACCCGATTGCAGCGATTCTGCTTCCCACAAAAGCAATCAGCGCATATGCTGTCAGCACACCGCATGCTACCGGAATAATATCCAGAACCGGCTTTGCTCCCATTTTCACAGAAACTATGATCATAACGATTTCAAGAATCGCAGCAACAGCCAGGCAGGCAACGATTGTATTATCAGTACCAGTAGTTTTTACAAAATAGTTTGTTTTGCAGTTCATCATGTACAGAACCAGTCCTGCAACAGTTACTAGAACTGTGATTACACTTAAGACCAGTCCTGCGCCCATTTTTTTCTTTTCAGTCATAGTTATTCCTCCTTACTGCTCTTTCTTTTTCAGTCCAAGCAGGTACATTGCTGCACAGAGTACAGTCAGTACACCAAATCCGATACGAAGACCTGTGATCAGGTTATCATACCATGTATTCAGTTTCTCAATATGTGTAGAGGTTGACATACCATCCATTGCATTTGAGTTTGCAAGTGCATAATTCTGATACAGCATTGCCTGTTTCAGATCTGTCAGAAGTTCTTCACTCTGGCTTGCATTTTCTACACTCCAGTATGGCCATACTGCTTCTACTGCTGCCATGGTGTTGTCACCGGTGTTACATGTCATGGTTACACCATTATGTACTGCCATGTGAATCTTCGTATAAGCCGGATCCTGAATGAAGTCCTCAGACATCAGGCCCTTGAAGCCCCATTCTTTGTGAAGGATATTCAGAAGCAGTCCGGTATGTGCATTACTTGTCACACAGCCGACACGGTTGTATGTAGTCATTACAGCAAGCGCATTTGCATCTTTGATACAGGACTGTGTACCACGAAGCTCATTTTCACGTGCAGCCTGTTCTGTCATAAACTCGGCAATACCGGTACGGTTGATCTCCGTATCATTGAATGCCAGATGTTTCGGTGCGATCAGTACGCCATAGTCATGTCCGGCCTTGATGATTGCTGCACCCTGACCTGCTGTCAGAACTGCATCTTCTGAGAAATATTCATGGTTACGTGCATTGTACGGTGTACGATGAAGGTTGGTTCCAACTCCCCACCAGATTGCTGTATTTGCCCACAGAGAATAGTTACCTACTGCTTTTCCCCATTCTGCAGCCAGCTGTTTGCTGAATGTCTGGCCAATAACAGTCTCATTTGCCATAACACCCATCTTGTAGTCACGGTTCGGATCATCTTCTGCGATCACACAAGGATCTCCTGTAGAAGCATCGGAGTTTGCATACTGGCCCAGCGGATAAGAGTTGAATCCGTTCGGTCCATCGTTCTGGATTGCTTCCGGAGAAGTGATAGATTCGATAACCTTTGTGCTGGTTCCACCAAGTCCAGTACGGATCAGGCATTCTTCCAGAGTAAGCTGATCCATCAGTGTACTCCATCTTTCATCTGTGATATCTTCTACACCCTTCATATTTGCCAAGGTCATTCCATTATCTGCCCCGAAGGTTACAGAAGACGGATCTCCGTTTGCTTCGATATCACTGTAGTCATCAGCCATAGTGCTGATCATCTCATCTGTAGCTGTCAGGTCTTTGTATGTTTCCGGCCAAGTTCCTTCCCAGTCATTTCTGCTTAAGTAAGTAACGGTGTCTTCCATCCAGTTATTCAGATCTGCATCCTGGAGCTGATTTTCTACCGGTGTACCATTTAAAGTTACTGCAAAGGAAGAGGAATCGAAATCACCAAGTTCCCATGTCTGTACATTATCTTTATTTCCTTCAACATCCTGATCCTGTGCAGCAAGCACGTTATTTACTGCCTCATGTGCACCATTTCCAACAGTGAAGTAATAAGTTCCATTGTCCAGTATCCAGTTACCTGTTGTTCCTGCTTCATTCTCGCAGGAGCTGTCCCAGCTTGCCATATCCTGTGCATCTGCTGTAATTGTAACAGTCTGGCTTTCGCCTGGCTCGATCATATCTGTTTTTTCATAGTCGAGAAGCTGTACTGCTGATTTTTCTACTTTATTTTCTACATCATAGTCTGTATAAGGAACAGAAGTATACAGCTGCACAACATCTTTACCAGCAACATCTCCTGTATTCTTAACATCTACTTCTGCTGTTACAGTTCTGTTAGCAAGGTCTACATCCACACTCTTGAGAGTCTGCTCGAAAGTTGTATAAGAAAGACCATATCCAAACGGATAAGATACTTCATCATCATAGTTCCATGCTTTGCCTGTAGAACTTCCTACAGTTGCGTCCGCATTTCCCTGTCCAAGTACCGTATCTGCATATCTTGTCTCGTAATATTTATATCCAGTATAAATATCCTCTGCTTCCACTTCTTCTGCATTGATATTTACAGACGGATCTGCATTTGTCCACTCATAGTTTCCAAAATTCTGTGCTGCCGGTGAGTTGGCATTTGTCACAGCATAAGTATCTGTCAGATGACCGGACGGATTTGCTTCTCCGGAAAGGATATCTGCCACACCATAGAAACCATAACCTCCTGGGAAACCAATTTCCATGATTGCATCTACACCATCGTTATTTTTGATCTCATCAATTTCCATTGCATTTGCATTATTCAGCATAACAATGACTTTACCGCCGTTGTTCTCTTTTGCTTCAACAGCAGCGTTGATCAGGTCACGCTCATCATCACTTAAGCCAAGCGGGTCAGTCTGATTCAGATTCTGAGATGCATCTACGCCATCCACACCCGGAAGGTAAGTTCCGTTTTCTGTAGAAGAACGTCCGATTGTTACAAGCATAACATTGTAGTTATCCATGGAATCCTTCCACTTGTCATCTACACTGTCCATTTTTTCCTGAGAAGGCTCTTTGCTTGCAAATACACCATCTGTTGCCGGAGCTGTGATGTGGTAATATTCCATAATATTTCCCCACATGTTAACCTCTGTCTTAAACTCTGATTCCAGACTCTTGTACAGATCATGAAGGTCTTCATTGATCTTGAATCCCTTTGCATCCAACGCTTCAACAAAATCTACAGTATCTGCATCTGTTCCTTTATTCTCATTCAGGGAGCTTCCCATGTCTCCACCCTGTACCGGATAGTAGCTGGAAAATCCAAGAAGGGACAGTTTCTGTGTCTCATCTTTTGACAGCGGAAGTGCATTATTCTCGTTCTTTAACAGAACCGTTCCTTCCTCACTCATACGTTCTCCCAGATCCTCGATGGAATCCAGAAGTTCTGTCGTGCTGGAATAATCAGATTTATGTGTGTACAGGTCCTCATCTGTACTGTCTGTTACCATCGCACTGCTCTTTGTGCCAAGAAATTTGTCGATATCTGTACGATAGCTGTCTACTACAGGTCCTGCCGCAACAGAAACGGTCAGAAGAGACGCTGTAAGAGTAGTCAGACCACGCCAGAGATTTCTTTTTCTGCTCATGATTATAGCTCCTTTCTTTCCCTAAATATGGTCAAGCCTCATCGCTCAAGTGCTTCCATACTTTCTATGAACATAAATTTAACATATTTTTAAAAACGCTCCCATTTTTTTCGCAGACTGCACTTTTTCAGCCGTAAATGGAAGCGTTTTTTTATTAAATTTTCACAAACAAAATTTTTTAAGAAATCTTGCACAAATTGCGAAGTTTGTTTTTGTCTATATTGCCCATATGTTTTATTTTGCTACAATTACCGGAATCTCACAGGTATATATTCTTTCTTCATCAGAAACAGTAATCTTTACAGATCCGGCTTCTCCGGCACGGACTACAGCCATCGCTTCACCGTAATAAGTATCGACCGTATCCTGCGCATAATTTCCTTCTACATAGGAGCAGGCACTTCCCAGCCCTTCGAGCGTAGCATTCTCTACTGTAACTTTCAGATGATGCTTCTCCATCGGTTTCCAGTTTCCGGCAGAATCTCCATACTGTAATGGAATAAACAGCAATCTGCCAGCCTTCACAGTTTTCTGCTCCGGTCTGATATGAAGTACTGTTTCTTCATTTGCTGTCATCAGAGTCTGACGACTGATCTCCTGTCCGTTTTTATCATAAGAAACTGCTGTGATCTCACCGTCTTCATATGGAATGTGGAATTTTGAACGGCATTTCTTTACTTTGCCACGGGCAGCTTTTTTACCATTGACCAGAAGTTCCACCTCTGCTGCTCTTGCAAAAACTTCAACCTCTGCTTTTTCTCCGGCACATCCCCGCCATGACCAGCTTTCCAGTGCTTTGGACAGCGCCCATCCGGTCAATTGCAGATTCTCCTTCTGATAAACAGGTTTCACAGCAATAAACGGACCCGTTTCCCTCTCAAAAGCAACTCTTGTATAAGCAGCCTCTGCACGAGGTTTTCCGAGAAGGTCGATTCTTCCGTTGTTTCCAGTCATTCTGGTATGTGGCATCCTGCCTCTGTAATCTTCATACTCAGCAGCACCATCTCCGGTCTCTCCGATATATTCCCATCCGGACCAGACAAAATCGCCCAAGATTCGTTTATTCTTCTTTGCAATCTCCCAGAAGCTATATGCATCCTTGCAGAAAGTCTCTGTACCGAGGATCAGACGTTTCGGATATTTTTTCAGGTCATGTTTGTATCGGAAAAGTCCGTAGTTGTAACCAGCGATATCCATATTTGCAAAAGCATCTTTTGTTTTCCAGTCACATGGCGGAAGTGTCGCACCAATTTTCATAAAATAGTCGCCAACCAGACAGGCAAGTGTATTATAGAATTCACTTCCTACCGGTTTTTTCTTTTCTTTTTCCTGTTTTTTTGCCTCCTGCTCTGCAATCTCCGCACTTTTTTCTGCTTTATCATCGCTGTAGACACCCATTCCCATGGAGCTTAAGAAGTTAAAGAAAATGTTGATTCCGCAGGTTACCGGTCTGTATGGATCCAGCTTATGAAGATAAGAAGTCATTCTGCCGGTCAGTTCGATTCCTTTTTTCTGTGCAGTTTCTGCAACTTCATTTCCGGTGGAATACATGATCACACATGGATGATTGTAATCTTTCTCCACCATATCTTTAAGGTCCTGCTGCCACCATTCATTCAGATATCCTGCATAGTCATATTTTGTCTTATGAATATACCAGACATCTACATATTCGTCCATCATCAGCATTCCCTGACGGTCGCAGGCATCCAGCATGTCTTTGGAACACGGATAATGAGAAGAACGAATCGCATTATAACCATTCTCTTTGAGGATACGGACTCTTCGTTCTTCCGCTTCCGGATAAGTGCAGGCTCCCAGTACACCATTATCATGATGTACGCAGGCTCCTCTGAGGATTTCCCTCTTACCGTTGATCGTAAGACCTTTTTCCGGATTCCATTCAAGAAGTCGGATTCCAAATGTTTCCTCTACGACATCCTCTCCAAAGGTTGCACGCAGAGTATAAAGATTCGGATGATCACAGTCCCAGAGCTTTGCGTTCGGAATTTCCATACGGAAAACCGACGGGTGTCCGGTATTTTCAACCTCTTGTGTAAGAATACAATTCTCTTTATCCAAGACCTCTGCTTTCACCCTGCCCAGGCAGGAAGTTTTTATTTCTACCTCGATCACTGCCGGTGCATAGCTGACCGTATGGATCTTGATTCCATTTACCGGAATGTACTTCTGATCACCTGTCCAGAGGTACACCGGACGGTAGATTCCTGTTCCGGAATACCAGCGGCTGTTTGGCTGGTCAGAATTCCGTGCGATCACGCGGATTTCATTCTGTGCTTCGTATTTCAGAAATCCTTCCGTATCTACATAGAAATTTGTATAACCATATGGTCTGTATGCGGCTTTCTTTCCATTAATATAGACTTCTGCATTATGATAAACACTTTCAAACTCAATGAGAACTTTTTTGCCGCTGTACTCTGACGGCACAAAAACATGTTTCGTATATTCATAATCGCCACCCAGATACCATCCGGAATTTCCCTCGCTGACACTTTCTTTGGTACGCGGTTCACTCCGCATGGCATCATGTGGAAGTGTTACGGAATATGGTTCTTCATCTCTGGTCAGGCATCTACAAGTCCAGTTTCTGTTAAAATCTATCTTCTTCATTTCAAATCTTCACCCTTCTTGTTTCTCCTCTGACCAGAGAAATTTTTTCTTCACCGAGTTCCAGAACTCCACCTTCTGCATCTGCAATCACTTCCAGACATTCTCCATCCCAGGCCAGCCGGACCGTCCCGTCACTTCCCACAGGAAGTATACAGTCCAGGTCTGTAAAATACTGCATCTGCGGCTTTAATACATAAGTAACCCCATCCTTGTTTACAAGATCCAGTCCGGCAAAGTATTTTGCCAGAAAATAGATAGGACTTGCCGCCCATGCATGGCAGAGACTCTTGCCAAAATGATCCCCGTACATATCATACTGTTCTTCCTTCGGCACGGACGGATCATATTCTTCCCAGAATGTGACTGCCCCAAGATCCAGCATACCACCCCAGTAGGAACGGATCTTGTCCAGAACTTCTGTCAGTTTTCCCATCTGGCACAGTACATCCAACTCAAAGAAGTTAAAGTATGGTGTTGTGATTGCCGGAATTTCATCATTTTCGAGTACGTTTTTGAGTATTTTTTCCTGCTTCTGTTTGTCTGCGATATCAAACAGAATTGCAAAAATATTCGCATGTCTTGTCACATTACGTTTACCAGAAGTGAAGGAATCGATATATGCACCCTTTTCTTCATCCCAGAAAAATTTCTCAATGGAAGCAGTCAGTTTTTCATAGTCCTGCCTGTAAGCACTTCCGTCCTTACCAAGCTGTTCGCTGATTTCTGCCATCACACGGAAACATGCTGCATAAAGCATCTGTTCCGCACAGAGCGGACCATCTTTATCCATATCTGCCCAGTCAATATATACCCAGTCTTTTTCTTTCCCGATCAGGAAGCCATGTTCCTCTCGCCTGCCATTACAAAACTCCATAAGGGAAACCATCTTCGGATAAACCAGTTCCAGAAATTCTCTGTCGCCATATCCTTCATTGTGATAATCCACCCCCAGTAGCCACAACAGAGAGTAATCTACAATTGTATTGATGTGCTTTGTCATCGGGTCATTGCCGCGAAGTGCCAGAATCGTTCTCTGATCAATATCTGCATCAGCCATCAGATAACGGTTTACAAAGAAGCTCTGGTATGCATCTCCTGACCAGATCCATTTATCACGTTTCACTCCATCGATAAAAAAGATTCCACTGCAAAGACGGAATGTATGCTCTGCCACCGACCAGATCTGATTCAGACGTTCTTCTCCACAATGAAAAGCTGCTTTTACCGGGATATCCACATACTGATGATTTGCTCTGAGGATAACTTCTCCCGGCTTACAATCCGGAATATACGCAAAACGTACTGCACAGCATGGACACTTTCCAGTTTCTTTGTCCGGCTGCCAGCTGTAATAGCAATTTACCGGATCAATTGCCTCTTCCCTGGATTCGCCGCAGCAGATCCATACCGGCTGATATCCGTTTTTGAACTCTGCTTCCAGAACAGCATTCAGCTCTGTTTCAAATTCATAAAGTGTTCCGCCATTATATTCTGTGACACAGACTGGCTCATACACCTTTTCACTGTATTCCCAGACTGTCGGATTCTGTTCCGGTCTGGTGAAATATTTGCTTCTTCCCGCCGGCTGTGGGTCCTTTTCATAATCCTCTACCATCCATCCTGTATCAGAGCAGATCACATCGCCTTCTATATAAATACATGGAAAAGCCTCAATGCAGCCTGCATGAACAGCTATTGCAACTTCTCCCGGTCCACAGGTGATCTTTTTTCCAAATGGATATTTCTTTTCTCCTGCCAGCACATGTCCGATCGCATTGGAATATACAGTGAAAGATGTTTCTTCCTCCAGATGATAAGTGCGGCGAAAAGCAACACGGTTGCGGAAACCTTCACTCTTCCAGAAAGCCGGCCATCCAAACCCTCGCTCCACACGACTGAAATTCTGCTTCATTCCATGATATAACTCAAAATCTCCCGGATACCAGATCCAATAACTTTTGCTCATTCCCGATTCCTCCAGTTTTTTCTGTTTTATTCAATTCCATTTGCACTGAGCAGCTGGTTTTAGCATATAATTTCTACCTTAAACTATACGTGTTACTTCTATATAAAGTCAAACACAGTTGACGTACAAAAAGTACCCGTTCACGATATGACCTGCAAAAGTATTTTTTTCGAAATTTATTCCAGCAAAAAACAGCCAGGATTTTACTCCCGGCTGTTCTTATTCATATTTCAAATGTCTTTCAGGCATTCCAGATATTCAGTTAATCCCATCCACCATATTCTTTGATGGTCTCTTCCACTCGTCGTTTCACTTCTGCAGCAATCTCCGTAGTCTTCATGTCCTTATACTCGTCATAATACATTGGCTTCAGGAAATGTACCTGCACCGTCAGTGGCTCTATGGAACCAGTGTCAAAAGCCTTATACGTATCAATCAATGCAACCGGCACGATCGGGCATCTGGCTTTTGTTGCAGCTTTGAAACTGCCGCCTTTAAATTCCAGTGGATGATTTCCATTCTTGCTTCGGGTTCCCTCTGCAAAAATCAGATAGTTTCGTCCAGCCTTAACTTCTTTCGTAACATCAAGGATAACCTGCATAGACTGGCGAATATCCTCTCTGTCCATGATGTATGCCTTCATACAGGTAAAAACCTGCTTCAGAAACGGAACATTCCCCACTTCCTTCTTTGCCACTACAGAAAAAGGTGTCGGGCAGACATCCACAATTGCAAGGACATCATACAGTCCCTGATGATTCGGATAAAACATAAATCCATTTTCGTTCGGTATATTTTCTACACCATATGACTGAACAGTAATATTACCGCCTTTATTCGCACGCCGAACTATTTTTTTCAGAAGTGCATAACGCTCTCCCTCTGTATAATTATCAACGTTTTTGGCATACCGATTCAGCATAAACCATCCCCATGGTACAAACAAGAGATTCCTCAGCACCATCATAATGATTCTTTTCATTCCGCTGCCACCATCCCTTCAAGGATTCTATATTGCTGTTCGCTTAGCTATTTTAATTTTGCAGCTATTTTTTCCTCATATCCAGGATTCTTCTTGATAAACTTGTCATAAGCAGTCGTATAATCCTTATATGCCTGTGTATTCATAAAATCAGCATACTTCGTCGCCGCCTGCTTGCTCAGATCATCCGTAATCTCTGACGGTGTCATTACATAATACTTGCCGTCATCTTTCTTCTGTACCATGTAAGTGCTGATACAAGGGTAGCTCTGTCCATTCTTCAGAACCAGCTCATAGGTAATATACATATATGTATAGTTACCATTCTGATAAATTTTATCACACTGTGTGATTTCTGTTTTTTCAGCCTCGAATGCACTGAAATATTTTACAGTTGCATCCATCTCCTGCTGCAGAGCATCATCTGCCTTGGATACACCATAGCATTTTTTGACTTTGCTCTCATTTCCACCTGTGTAGGATTCGATCAAAGTTCTGACTACTCTTTCCGGAGTCTTGTGGCTGACTCCGCATCCCTTTGCAGCAAATACAATGATAATGATCAAAACGATCAGCGCAACAGCGCCTGCCAGAACCGGTTTTGGTAATCTGGCAATCACTGCAGCTATATCAGAACCTCTGGAAGTTTTACGCCGGGTTCCTGAAGTTTTACGTCTGGTCTGCGTTTTTCTTCTTGCTGATGCGGATTTTGAACGTCCGGATGCACTTGAACCGGATCTGCGTCTGACATTTGTTGCCGCATTTTCCTTATCCATGATTCTTATTCCTCTGTGCTGTCTGTATTTTCGTTACTGTTCTCTTCTGTGGAGACATTTTCAGAGCTTTCCTCTGTCTTTTCAGAATTTTTATCTTCTTCTTTTTCACGGACTTTCGCAAAGCTTGCAACCGTTACTCCATCAGAAAGATTGATCAGTTTGACTCCTGATGTAATTCTTCCAAGGATAGAGATATCAGAGCACTGCAGACGGATAATGATTCCTTCTGTGGTGATCATCATGATCTCATTTTCTTCATTGACAGCTTTTGCTCCGATAACATTACCGGTCTTCTCAGTGATCTTGTAGCACTTCACACCTTTACCGCCTCTGTTCTGGCAGGTAAATTCACTGATAGAAGTACGTTTACCCATACCGTTTTCAGATACAACGAGCAGATAATATCCCTGTGTATTCAGCTGCATTGCAACAACTTCATCGCCATCAAGCAGATTAATACCACGAACTCCCATCGATACTCGTCCGGTACTTCTGACGTCGGATTCTTTGAAGCGAATACACTGACCGTATTTCGTTACAAGGATGATATCTTTCTTGTCATCCGTTGCCTTAACTTCGATCAGTTCATCGTCATCTCTCAGAGAAATAGCTGCCAGACCAATCTTACGGACATTTGCATAATCCTGGATCGGAGTCTTCTTAACAAGACCCTTACGGGTAGCCATCATCAGATACTGGCCTTCTTCAAACTTACTGATCGGAATGACTGCTGTGATACGTTCTCCCGGCATCAGCTGCAGAAGGTTGATGATCGCGGTTCCACGAGCTGTTCTGCCTGCTTCCGGAATCTCGTATGCTTTCAGTCTGTATACACGACCAGTATTGGTAAAGAACATGACATAATGATGTGTTGTCGTCATCATCAGTTCTTCAATATAGTCATCATCCAGTGTCTGCATTCCCTTGATACCTCTGCCGCCTCTGTTCTGACTGCGGAAGTTATCTACTGTCATACGTTTGATGTAGCCAAGTTTTGTCATAGTAATGACTGTATTTTCTCTCGGGATCATATCTTCCATAGAAATATCAAACGCATCAAATCCGATAGCTGTTCTTCTGTCATCGCCGTATTTCTCAGAAATTGCAAGGATTTCCTCACGGATAACGCGAAGAAGTGTATTTCTGTCTGCAAGGATTGCTTTCAACTTACGGATCTTTTCCATTAATTCTGCATATTCTGCTTCCAGCTTCTCTCTTTCCAAACCGGTGAGAGCACGAAGACGCATGTCCACGATTGCCTGTGCCTGAACATCTGTCAGCTCAAATCTGTCCATCAATTCCTGCTTGGCCACCTGGACACTTCTGGATCCACGGATGATACGGATAACTTCATCAATATTATCCAGAGCTTTCAGCAGACCTTCTAATATATGCGCACGTTCCTGTGCTTTATTCAGATCGTACTTTGTTCTTCTTGTCACAACATCTTCCTGATGTGCAAGATAATGTTTGAGCATCTCCGGGAGCGTCAGTACCTTCGGCTGAAGGCTTCCGTTCACTGCTACCAGACACAGCATGATCACACCAAAGGTATCCTGAAGCTGTGTATGCTTGTACAACTGATTCAGAACTACATTGGCATTGGCATCTTTGCGAAGATCAATACAGATACGCATGCCCTCACGACTGGAATGGTCATTCAGGTCTGTGATTCCGTCGATTTTCTTGTCTCGTACAAGCTCAGCGATCTTTTCGATCAGGCGGGCTTTATTAACAAGATATGGAAGTTCTGTAACGATAATACGTGATTTGCCATTCGGCAGTGTCTCGATATTTGTCACCGCGCGGACACGGATCTTACCGCGGCCGGTACGATATGCTTCTTCAATTCCTCTTGTACCAAGGATAGTAGCACCTGTCGGGAAGTCCGGTCCTTTCACGATCTCAAGAAGTTCTTCAATCGTAGTGTCTCTGTCCTCTTCGATGATATTGTCAATAATCTTAACAACGGCACTGATCACCTCTCTCAGATTGTGAGGCGGAATATTGGTTGCCATACCAACAGCAATACCGGAGGTTCCATTTACAAGAAGGTTCGGATAACGGGACGGCAGTACGACCGGTTCCCGTTCTGTTTCATCAAAGTTCGGCTGGAAATCAACCGTATCTTTATTGATATCAGCCAGCATTTCCATGGAAATCTTACTCAGACGTGCCTCTGTATATCGCATGGCAGCTGCACCATCGCCATCCACAGAACCAAAGTTTCCATGACCGTCTACCAGCGGATATCTGGTTGACCAGTCCTGCGCCATATTTACAAGTGCACCATAGATGGAACTGTCTCCATGCGGATGATATTTACCCATGGTATCACCAACGATACGGGCACATTTACGATGTGGCTTATCCGGACCGTTGTTCAGCTCTATCATGGAATACAGCACCCTTCTCTGTACCGGTTTCAGACCGTCTCTGACGTCCGGAAGAGCACGGGAGGCAATAACACTCATGGCATAATCTATATAAGATTTTTCCATGGTCTTCTGCAGATCCACCTCATGGATTTTATCAAAAATATTGTCTTCCATTTTCTATTCTCCTAGATATCCAGATTTTCTACAAAGCGTGCGTTTTCTTCGATAAATTCACGTCTTGGTTCAACTTTGTCACCCATAAGAGTGGTAAATGTCAGGTCAATTTCAGAAGTTGCTGATTCATCCATAGTTACACGGAGAAGAATTCGTTTCTCCGGATCCATGGTTGTCTCCCAGAGCTGTTCTGCATCCATTTCTCCAAGACCTTTGTATCGCTGGATTTTATTGTTGTTGTCACGTCCGATCTGCTCAAGGATGCTGTTCAGTTCCGCATCATCATAAGCGTACCAGACTTTTTTATTCTTTTCGACTTTGTACAGTGGCGGCTGAGCCAGGTATACATATCCCTGCTTGATCAGTTCCGGCATAAATCTGTAAAGGAATGTCAGAAGCAGTGTCGCAATGTGCGCACCATCGACATCGGCATCGGTCATAATGATGATTTTGTGATAACGCAGCTTTGTTATATCAAAATCTTCATGAATACCAGTACCAAATGCAGTGATCATTGCTTTAATCTCTGCATTGCTGTAGATTCTGTCCAGACGGGCCTTTTCTACATTAAGGATTTTACCACGCAGTGGAAGGATTGCCTGTGTTGCACGGTTTCTTGCAGTTTTTGCTGAACCACCGGCGGAATCTCCCTCTACGATGTAGATCTCGCAGTTTTCCGGATTCTTGTCTGAGCAGTCTGCAAGTTTACCTGGAAGAGACATTCCGTCAAGTGCAGATTTTCTTCTTGTAAGATCTCTTGCCTTACGTGCTGCTTCTCGTGCTCTCTGCGCAAGTACTGATTTCTCAACTGTTGCCTTCGCAACCGTCGGATTCTGCTCCAGAAAAATCTCCAGCTGTTTGCTGACTACAAAATCAACAGCTCCACGAGCCTCACTGTTACCAAGCTTCTGTTTCGTCTGTCCTTCGAACTGTGGCTCCTCGATCTTAACACTTACGATTGCTGTCAGACCTTCTCGAATGTCATCACCACTTAAATTCGGTTCACTGTCTTTAAGCAGCTTATTCTTTCTTGCATAATCGTTGAATGTCTTTGTCAGTGCATTACGGAAACCAACGATATGTGTACCACCTTCCGGTGTATTGATATTATTTACAAAGCCATAGCTGTTCTCTGTGTAGGAATCATTGTGCTGCATGGCAACCTCAACCATGACACCATCTTTTTCACCTTCACAGTAAATGACCTCTGGATACAGTGCTTCCTTGCTTCTGTTCAGATAGGTGACAAATTCCCTGATACCACCTTCATAATGAAAGGCTTTTTCTTTTTCCTGATCTTCTCTGGTGTCTTTCAGTACAATGCGAAGACCTTTGGTCAGGAAAGCCATCTCACGGAGGCGCTGTTTCAGAATATCGTAATCATAAATTGTCTCTTCGAAGATTTCTTTATCCGGCAGGAAGGTTACTTTTGTTCCTGTCTCTTCAGGATCACAGACACCAATCTCTTTCAGAGGATACATGGTATGTCCTCTTTCATAACGCTGCTGGTATTTCTTTCCTTCACGGCAGATCGTAACCTCCAGCCACTCAGACAGTGCATTTACAACAGATGCACCTACACCATGAAGTCCACCGGATACTTTGTATCCTCCACCGCCAAATTTACCACCCGCATGAAGAATGGTAAATACAACTTCTACTGCCGGTATTCCTGCTTTGTGATTGATTCCTACCGGAATACCTCGTCCGTTATCAACTACGGTAATGGAATTATCCGGATTGATCGTTACCTGGATTTCAGTACAAAATCCTGCTAACGCTTCATCTACCGCATTATCCACGATTTCATATACAAGATGATGCAGACCCCGGCTGGATGTACTTCCGATATACATACCAGGTCTTTTACGGACAGCTTCCAGTCCTTCCAGAATCTGAATCTGATCCGCGCCGTACTCTGTATTCTCTCCGCCCATTTGCTTCCTCCTGTCATTCTATATTCATTATAATGGAAACCGACATATCGATATTTTTCGCAGTCACCTGTTTCCAGATAGGCATAATAATACTAATTTATTATAGCACAAAACAGCCCTCATTCCAACAAAATCCCTTTAAATAAGAAGAAAAAAACGAGAGCCCGGTTTACACCAGACTCCCGTCAAACGTCTTACACTTTATTTCTGTTTTCTCTTTTTGTAAGCAACTACTCCACCTGCGATCACGATCACAGATACCAGAAGAACCAGACCCCAGAATGCCGGATTCATCGGGTCACCAGTCTTAACCGGACGACTTGTTGCACTTCCGCCATGGCTGGATGCATCACTTCCACCGTTAGATGTACCAGAACCACCATTGCTTCCGCCAGGTGTTACAGTAGCATCCTTCTTGGTATTGGTAATCTCGATGCTTCCTTTATACTGATCAGACTCATTCAGCTTAACACTGCCTTCACCACTTACTACATATGCGAAAGAATCTTTATCGAGTACATTACCATTCTTATCGGTTTCCTTAACTGCATAAGTAACAGTATCTTTTATATCTTCTGAGAATGGAACCGTAACAGTAACTTTATCATTCTGCTTCAGTTCAACGGTGCTTACCGCCTTACCAGAATCATCAAATACAGTTGCATAGAACTTGTCGTCTACAGTCTTTTTCACACCGTCCACTACAACGTTCTTTGTAATCTCGATCTTTCCATTTACAAAGAAGCCTTCCGGAAGAGTTGAAAAAATGTTATTTACATAAGCTGCAATATCTGTAGCAACCGTATTGTCATCCACTACAACACTGTTGTCTTCCTTGGCTGCTGCATTCGTAACATTGTAATGGAAGCTGTTTTCTTTATCAATCTGCACCTCATCATTCAGCTTGATCGCCTTGTTATTCTCATCAAGCTCGAATACATAATAGGTACCTCTAAGAACATTACTGTAAGAAGCTTTGCCTGACTGTGCATTCTGGATATGGATCGTTCTGATGTAATCATCACCATATGGGATCGTACCATCCTTATCAAGGAAAAGACCAACCTTGTAAGTTGCATCGTCAGCAGTTATTTCATCCAGTTCAAACGTATTCGGATTAATACGATAAAGTCTCTTCTCAACTGTAATACCTGCAGTGTTGCTCTTCTCTGCCTTTGGATAAGCCTGTACATCGTAGATCCAGCCTTCCTCTGTGCTTGCAAAAGGAACTGTTAAGAGCATTGGAGTAACCTTAACGGAACTCTCCGCTGCACCGATTACCAGGTACATGCCCTCTTCCATATCGCTGTAAACAACCTTGCCCTGCTCATCCGAAACAGCCTCAACCGGCTTTACTGAAGAAGCAGCTGCAACCTCGGCAAGCTTTTCGGCTGCTGAATACCATTCACTTGCATTCTTGAAGGAATCAAAATCGTATCCTGCAGATGACATGGAGCTGGTCAGTACAAAATGCACATTTCCATCAAATTCAACATCCGCAACCCTGTAAAGCTCTAACTTTACACCCGTCAGCGGTGTTACTTTGCCGTCCTCATCCGTCTGCTGTACCGTCAGATTAAGACTTCCCTTCTTTCCGGCTTCGTAAGAACCTGCCTGAACCGTTCCTGCCAGGCAGCCTGTCAACATGACAAACATTCCCAGGAAAGCCAAAAGCTTATTCCACATTTTAAATTTCTTTTTCTTCTGTTTCACCACGATCGGCCTCCTTGTTATTTTCTGTGATCATTATTCGTCTTTGCGGCTACTCTCCTCTGTTTTTCGGCTTTTACGTCGAATAACTATATAAACAATGATGATCATTATGACCATAGCTCCAAGACCAATGATCATAATCTTCACCGGATCAACCTTTGCGATCTGCTGGATCGGTGTCTCCTCAGCTTTCTCCTCCGGTTCAACATACTCCGTCCGGATTCCCCTGATAAGAAGCCTGTGAGTGTTGACTCCATAAGGAGTACAGGTTACCAGCGTCACATGATCCTCTCCCTCGACGATATCCAGCTCACTGGATTCCTCCGGAAGAACCGTTTTTATCTGATCTACTTTGTATGCAAGAGTCTTTCCCAGAACATGGATCAGAAAAATATCTCCATTCTTCATCTGGTCAAGATCCGTAAAAATCTTTGCACTCGGAAGTCCCCTGTGTCCCGCCAGCACCGCATGTGTACTCGCTCCACCTATTGGAAGACTTGTTCCCTCAACATGCCCGACACCCTTTTCCAGAACCTCTGTACTGAGGCCATGGTAAATAGCAAGTATCAGATTCAGCTTGGGGATCTCGATACTTCCCATCAGCCCGTCACCATTTGGATCAAGGACCTCATCGTAAGGATGACTGAGAACATAATCCTCTTCGTTAAAAGCATCTACGATCGTATTGACCTTGTGCTCCGCATTGTATTCCTCAGCCTCCTGCCAGAGCTTTTCGTACTGGTCATCCGACAGATCACTGACGGATTCATTGTACTTGGTTACAAGCTGCGCATTTCGGTACTCATTCCAGTAATTACTGATCGTTGGGTAAGTAAAGATACCCGCACCGACGAGAAAAAGTAATATAATAAATATGTTGATAACTATAGAACCTTTTTTCTTCTTTTCTTTTGCCATAATCTATTTTTTACCGCCTTTATTTGCTCGCCTCTTCAGCTTTGTTTCCTTTAAGTATAACACAAAAATAAAGAGTGCGGTAACGGATAGACCAACAAATACCCAAAGAAGATAATTTGTGTGAAGACTGCTTCCACTGAGCACTGTCTTCTCTTCTTTGACTTCCTCTTCTACATAAGGTACTCTGTGACCACGAACCAGAAGTCGTTCTG
Organism: Blautia obeum ATCC 29174; assembly: GCF_025147765.1. NCBI lineage: Bacteria > Bacillati > Bacillota > Clostridia > Lachnospirales > Lachnospiraceae > Blautia > Blautia obeum. Next base: position 35,850 of record NZ_CP102265.1, on the reverse strand, counting down.
TATTTACTCCATAAGGAGTACAGGTTAAAAGAGTTACTAAATCCTGCCCATCTTCTACTGCAAGAGCAGTCGTATCTTCCGGCTTTACAACCGAAATCTTGTCTACTTCATAACATAAGGTTTCATCTAATACATGGAGCAAAAAATGGTCTCCTACTTTCATCTGATCCAGATCTGTAAAAAGTGATGCACTCGGAAGTCCACGGTGTGCAGAAATAACAGCATGTGTATTTGCTCCACCAACCGGAAGAGAACTTCCCTCCAGATGACCTGCACCCTTGTTCAAAACCTCTTCTTCCGTTGTATGGTAGATCGGGATTTTGATATTAATCTTAGGAATCTCTACACTTCCCATCATCTCATCACCAGCAATGTTCAGTGTATTCATGTAGACCGGATCTACTCCACTTGACTCTGCAAGTGCAAAAGAGTCAGGAAGAACACATGGAAGTAAGGCTTCGTTATAGTCTTCTGCTTTTTTACGCTCTGCATCATAGTCAATTCCTTCTGCTGCTTCCTTTTCAGAAACCGCCTGCTCATAACCACTGATCAACTGTTTCTGTCTGTAGTTATTCCATTGATTGGCTACAAAGGGATACAGCAGCAAGGACAAACCAGCTAAAAATATGATGCAAATTACTAAATTGCCTGCTTTTTTTTTCATCCGAGCTCTCCTTGCTGTTGTATTATTTTTTTATGAATCCGGGGCATCTGCCCCGGATTCGATATTGTTTGGTTATAAACAATCACGAATGATTATTTGTTTGTTCTTTTGCGGCTTGCAAAGAATAAGCCAGCTGCTGTAACCATAATCAGGCATCCAGCGATTGTGAAGATTGTAGTACCGATACCACCTGTGGATGGAAGAGAGGAAAGGGTTGTATTCACAATATTTGTTCCGTTAATTGCTGCTTCCCATGTTCCATCATTCTTTGATGTAAATGTTGATGTTTTATCATTATCAATTGTTACTGACCAAGAAGCTAATGTTCCATTATCATTATAAGTAGTATCAATTACAACTGTATATACATGAGTATTAACACTATATCCATCTGGTGCGTTTAACTCTTTCAGGTAATATGTGCCTTCTTTTAACTGACTGAACTTAATCTGTCCATCAGCATCTGACTTAGCAGTTTTATATGCAGCATTATCAGCAGCAGTTGCAACTGTATCAGCTGTCACATCATCTCCTGATTTGTAAAGACCAAATAAAGCTCCTGGTAATGGATTTTCTTCACCTTTGTCTTTTCCTGTCTTGGTAATGATTCCTGTTGTGCCACTTGCTTCTCCACCAATTTCAAATGTGTAAGTATATGTCTTCTTTTCTGTTGAATCATCATTACCGTCTACTTTAGAGTCATTTGTGTAATATAATTTAGCATCGTTTGTATTAACACTTGTAAATACAACAGCATCACTATTAACTTTAGCAGCATATGTAATTGTTAAGCTCTGACTTGCATAAGCATTAAGTTTATATGCACTACCAACAACAAAATTAACTGTCAGTTTTCTTCCTTCAAATGAAACAGTATAGTCTGTATCTTTTACTAATGTATTATTACCAACTTTAACTATAGGATTAATTGCGTTATTATTATTATCTTTTGCAAAATCAAGACCTGCTGATAATGTATCTTCAACATAAAATTTTGGATGTGATCCTGTATAACTTGGAATTGGATTAACTGTCACTTCATAATTTACAGTATCGCCAACTTCTACAGAATTACCATAATCATTTCCGTTTGAACCTGTAATTTTTTTATCAATTGATGGTTTATCTGATTTTTTGGCATTTGCCACATTTGTTGTTAAAGTTACTTTACCTTCAGAAATATCTGTTTTTCCATCTTTATTTATATAGTATGCGGATACAACCATTGGGTTATAGCTGTGTGCTTCTGTGTTAGATACTAAAACAAGATATGTACCTGCACTAACATTAGCTGTCCAAGTAGTTCCTTCTGTGTTACTTAAAGCAATAGCCGTTTTAGAAGTATTTGCAATAACGGCATTTGCCAACCCATTCAACTGTGTTGGAGATAAAGTTGTAAGATTAGCTTTAACCATATCCTGTGTAATTACTGTCGGATATAATGATTTATAACCACTAAATGTAGAACCTGTGCCTTCATATTTTGCTTCAACTACTTTGTAAGCATTTACCTGAATTCCAGTCTCATTGTCAATTCCAGTTACAGTGATTGTTGCAGTATCATTAGCTGTTCCAAAAATATTATCGTTTCCAGCATTTGCATTTGATGTTGCAAACGCAGTCATACTCATTGTGAGTACCATGGCCAGTGTTAATAACACTGCAAAGATTTTTCTCATCTTCTTCATAATTTTGTCTTCTTTACATTATCGGGCTTTGCCCATTTTATTGTTCCCTCATTCGGGATAATTACTTTCTTTTGTGGCAAGGAGCCACTGAAAAAATCAATCGTTACAATTATTTTCCCAGCACCTCCCTGCATTTGTTTTTATATAAGATCCATGCGGCTGTAGACATAAGTACCATGCCGCTGATCATATACCAGTAAATTCCGTTGCCACCAGTTGATGGGAGGGTGTAGACCTTAGTGTTAGTAAGCTGATAAATGGTTTTATTAGCATCTACACTCGATTGTACACTTTCACCATTATAGGTAACTGTTATGTTTCTGTTTCTGTCATTTGCTACTGTAATCTTCCAAGGAATTGTTGAACACAGATAACCTGCAGGTGCTTTCGTCTCAACTAATACATACTTTCCTATCGGAAGATTTTCTATTGCAATTCCTCCATTCCTATCTGATGTATAAGTCGTACCAACTTGCTCATTTGTCCGATTTCCGTCTGCATCTGCTTTATATAAAGCAAACTCTGCACCAGCTAATTTAGTTGTTGGTGTCTGAATATCAACTTTTTCAAACTCAATGTCAACAACTGATTTCTTGTTATTGAATTCAGCAACACCCTTTTGGCCATTTACTGTATCTGTATTATCACCCTTAAGAACTTCGTTACCATTTTTGTCTGTTCCCATGATAAATGTGAGTACCTTGTCATTGGATACTTCTGCCTTGCAGTTCGTAGAATCAACTACTGTCACCGTATCTAATGAATAATAATCATCAGCCACTTCTGTGATGGTATAAGCACCTCTTGATAAACCAGTCAATATTGATTCATCACTATCATCTGCTTTAATCTGTGAATCAACACCCTTTGCAAGTGTATATTTCACATTAGCCTCCGTTGAACCCTTTTTGATTTCTGCGGTTGCAGTTGCAATTGGTTCATCACCTTTCTTTATTTCAAAAGTGAAGCTTTGATCTTCATCAAATACTACATCTATTTTCTTGGTGATCTGAATCTGTCCGGAAACAACTTTTACAGTATAAGTGCCTGGTTCTGTATTTACAACACCTGTTGAATCAACTTTGTAGTATCCTCCAGTTGCATTTCCATCACCGACTGAGTTAGCACTGGATTTTGAACCATTTGTTTTTGGAGTTACTGTTACTTTTGCGTAATAAACAGTTTCTGCGGTTGGCTTTGCTGCTCGAATTGCATCTGGTGTAATTTCAGTCGTACATTCTGCATCGGTATACCACTTGGTCGAAATATCCACATCACCAAGCATTGTGTACTCTTTTCCAGTAGTTGAAACAAGCTTTGTGATTCCATTTGCTACGTCATCGGTGAAATAATTTGTTAGATTATCACCTTTAAAGATAACGGTTTCAGCATTGCCGATGTTAAAGTCGACTTTTACGTTAACGGTTGGCTGAGGAAATTCTGCATGATTGTTATCAACATCAATTCCTGAACCGGCGCCGTTTGTCGGAACGTCGTTTCCACCGATGTAGTTGTCCTTTGCTTTGATAACGATTGATCTATGCCATCCAGCTCTTTCAATTTCCGTCTCTCCTGAAGCTTTCTTTCCAGTAATACTAGCATTATTCCAAGTTATTGTAGTGGAACCATCATCATTGCTCGTTATTGTTGCTTCTCCTTCTAATGCTTTACGAGATTCAGGTGTTAACTCAAATCGACTATCAATTACATCTGTGACTGTAGCTGTAACAGGAATATTATTGGTGATACTCTCAAATAAACTTGATAAATTGTCAACACTATCAGCTGTCATATATTTCTCATGACTAGATGCTATGCTTTGCATATATTTATCAATACGTTGAACTGATGCGTTATCCATTGTTCCATCAGAATTCGCAGCTCCGAATATACCCAATGCATAAGTTGCAACTCCTTGGTCATGTAGTATCTTAGCTGAATTTGTACCTGCACCTGCAAGATTTTCGTCAAAGTTATTTGTGTTAGCAGGTGCTGGAACTCCATCGGTTAAGAATACAACCATTTTTTTACGTCCGTCAGTTTGCTCTACGGTTTCCCAACTGTTAGAAGAATTCTCAGAAAATATCTCATTTGCTTTATCCAGACCTTTGGCAGGATAAGTATCTCCACCTGTTTTTAAACCATCTATGGTATTAATAATGTCACCTTTTGAAGTTCCAACTTTAGCTAATGTATAGCTATTATTAGTTATTGGCTTTATATAACCATCATTTGAAAAAGTAACGATACCAACACGACAATCTGAATTTTTATTAGCAACATTATTTACAAATGTAGTTGCTGCACTCTTTAAAGCATCAATTTTTGTTTGATTAGACTTCTGAGCTACATAAACATCGGTAGTATTTGGGTCAACTGTAACCGTCTTACCCGAGTAAGAATCTGTATATGACCATGTGTTATCCCAAGACCAACTGAGTTGTTGATATATACCGTTTTGAGTTTTTATATAATATGTTTTCCGCCAAAACATCGAAGAACCATTAATTTTATTGTATTCAACAAACTTTTGACTCATACTTCCTGATTGATCCAATACCAATACGATGTCGTATGGTGTTTTCATCGATTGAGTTGTTTTCGAACTGGCTGTAAGATCAATTTTGTACGTTCTCTGGTTCCAATCAAGAAGTGTGGCGGTTTTATTATATTCTATAACAGAATTAATATCTATCGGTGTATATGTATTGGTGATTGTAAATGTAGCTGAATCTTTCTCGCCAATTTTTGTCGATTTTCCGTCACTCTGAACGTCTCCACCACTGACAGTCTGCGTAGTTTCTACTGTATAGCCATTTACCTGAGAACCAGTTTCTTCAACTTTGTAGATATATTTTTCATTTCCACCAATTTGCTCATTTTGAAAAATCTGGGTATACACACCATCAGATGTATTTTTCATCTCATCAAGAGTAAAAGATGTATTATTTAAAGGAGCATCTGTAGCTTCCTCTGTACCATTTTCTTTATAAGCTTTAATGGTAAAAGTTATATTACCTGTAGGATTTGATAATCCAGAAAATCTCTTTACAACCTGCAGATTGAAATATCCAGCACTTGCTTTTGGTAAATCCTGTGAAAATCCAACATCATCAAGGAAATTACCTACTGTAGGATCTCCGCTTGCAGTTTTTCCGGACATAAAGAAGAATCTGGTCAGATATGAAGTAGATCTATAACGCGCCGTCTCAAGTATTCTATGCCATGATTGATCATCACTAGTTATTCTTGAAATTAATATTCCATCATTATTATATAGAATCTCACTTTTCTGATTTCCGTCTCCTGAAGCCTCTGCATCAAGGTTTACTTCTGGAAGAAGCGATCCAAGGTATGCCTTTAATTGATCCTGAGTTTTCAATTCACTTCCACTAGCAGCAGTCATAGCTGTAGATGTTGGCATGATTACCAAATACATTGTATCTTTTTCGCCTAATTTAGTATTTGTTCCATTGGTAATATACTCGCCTCGTGCTCTGTGAGAAAGCCAATAGTTCATTGTTTCTCCAGCATACGTCATAACATCCTGATATAAAGCACCTGCATTCTGACAGTTCAGTTCAGCAAACTGATTACCATCAAACGCTTTATCATTGTCATTAGCAGCATGCCAACTGTACGAATCCTGGAACGAAGCTCTGGTATTAACAATTTCTATATCAACATCCTTCCCTGAACCATTTGTTCCTCTTCCGGTTGACTGCCACACACCACCAGCCGCCACATATTCTTCATTCGTATACTGTTCATTGATAGATCCACTGATTATTTCCGGTGTTTCAAAACTTCCATTCCTTAACTCATTCCAATATTTGTTATCAAACTCATCAGACTCCATCTCTTCTACATTATCGCCATTTTTTATAGTTATTTTGGCCTTATATTTTACTGAAGTCTGTTTGCTATTTAAAGCACCATCGTCAAGTGCAACATTTAATGATTTTCCATCTTCTGATAAATTGTATTTATCACCATGTTTTACTTTATTAACAGGTGTATAATTTGCACCTCCATCTGTACTTTTAAGCCATGTATACGTTACCTCTTTACCAGCTATAATTGCATCATTTATCTCATTTGTAGTAGTTTCATCTGTTTCTAGTATTAAATTGCCAGTATTCATTATATCGTCTTTAATCCATACTGATAATTTATTATAGACAAGATAAATGTCATAAGTATCTGCTGTTGTCGCATGATACCAATTATTGTTTTTCTCATAAAACCATCCAGATTTACCATGACTATAAGAATTATAACTTATAGCAGAAATTTCTGTTTCTTTATCATCCGCCAATGCCTCCGTATACGTATATCCTTCTGGCAAATACTTGGTTCCTAAAGTAGACACCTCTATACCAGCTCTATCCGACTGAACGCTTTCATTTGCTGTAACAGAACCTTGGATATCATCCAGGTTTGTATCAACCAGATGAACTGTCAAAATTTTACCAGCACTAACATTCCAGGTAATAGTAAATATAGAAAAGCTTTCTGTTTCAAATTCTGCTTTCTGTACGTTTCCGGCTGCATCTGTTTCTACACTTGCAGTTCCTTCCTGGGTCATATCCACTACATTGACGTTACCGTTTTCATCTTCAACCAGATGCATCATTGTAACGTCCATCTGAGTTGCTGTTGTTTCATTCTGACTGAATTCATCTTCTTCAGTGAAAACTGCCACTTCACTTCCATTTTCTGTAACCTGAGCAACTTCTTCAGGTACGAATGGTTCTGTGTAGTGCATGGAAACATTTACGGAACCATCAACTGGTTCTATCTTATTTCCTTCACTGTTCTGGAAATAAATATCGTATGCAAGGAAACCTGCGATTTCGTATCCATCTTCTCCAGCTTTTTCATTAAGCTTTGTTTCTGTTTCTGCGTACTGGTCAGGGTCTGTTTCCTGTACGATAGGAGTTACAACAAACTCTGCATTTCCTGGAAGAACATCTTTTGCAGCTGTTGCAGTTACAACCACATTGCCGATTGTCTGAGAGTAGGTTACTTCGTCTTCGACCTGAACGTCTGCTTCTTCTTCATTTGCATCTTCGTTTTCTGTACCCTGCTCTTCAGTCTCAACAACTTCCGCCATATCGCTTCTTACATAAGCTTGTGCTTCTTCGTAGGAAACTTTGTACCAGGTGAATTCGTCTTCACCGGTTACTGTTTCAATAAGTGGAAGCTGAGTGTCTGTATCTACTGTTGCGATCACTTCTGCTTCTGTGGAAGGAGTTACGCGAAGATTAACTTCGTCTGCGATGACACGGATCATTTTGATCTGTTCCTGATCCGGTGCTTCTTCCGGATTCTGTTCTTCCTCAGAGTTTTCTACATTATTCTCTGTGTTGGTGTCTTCTCCGTTCTCTTCGGTATTTTCGGTGTTGGTGTCTGTATTAACTTCTTCGTTGTTTACTTCACCGTTTTCTTCTTTGTTCTCATTGTTTTCATTATCATCTGCTACCGGTGTGCTGCTCCATACAAATGTGTATGCTGCGGTAGCTGCTGACTGGAAAGCTGCTTTTGTGAGCTGTCTGCTTTCGTTTGTTTCAACTGTAAGCTTGTCCTCTTCGGCTTTGAGCTCTGTCAGTTCCAGTTCGGAAGTTTCTTTGTTGGTTCTAATCATGGCTGCTGTCACTGTGGATGCGGCCGGGTCTGTCAGTTCCGGTGAAGAAGCTTCTTTATAAGTAAAGCTGTAAGTAACTTTGTCGGACGGTTCAACCGGGTTGCCATCTGCATCTGTAAAAGATACGTTGTAAGCAAGGAAGCCGTCGAGGTTTTTGCCCTGGCTCTGAAGCTGCTCTGTAATCTTGGCTGCCAGTTTGTTGTACTGGTCTGTCAGCTCAGCATCTTCGGTGTTGTTCTCGACTGCTTTGACGATCATCTGTGTTCCGTTTGGAAGGACACCTGCAGGAGCTTCGGCCTTGACCTCGATTGTTTCGTTTTTAAGATTTACGATACAGCTTACAGGCTGTGCTGCTTCTTCAGCTGGAGCGCTGCTCTCGGATGTTCCATCTGTGAACATGTTCTCGCCTGATGAGAAGTCGGCATCGCTGGAACCGAAATCATCGGATTCGCTGTATGTTTCGGCCGAACCCTCTTCCGATTCCGATTCAAAATTCACATCTGTGTCGAGATCGTCTCCTGTATCTTCGGATGTATCAGCTGCTGCGGAATCCTCCTCAACTTCGACCATGTCTACCATGTCATCGAAGGAGCTTGCCTGAGATACATAGTCTGTATTTATTAATACAGTGGAGCAGAACAGCACGATTGCAAACATCATACTGAGCACCCGACATGTCAGGCTTCTGTTCTGATTCCGTTTCCTTTTTTTGAATTTTTTATTATTTTCTCTTTTCATATTAACATCCCCTATTATATGCATGATGATAATAAAAAAATTATCGTTAACTGCTTCACGTACAACTTATTTAAGATTTAACGACATTATAACAGGTGAACTGTTTCGTCACCTATTTCGTCAGCCGCTTTCAGCAACATTTTTAGTACTATTTTGACAATTTTCGATTATTTTGAGTAAATCGAGCTCGCTGTTGAAATCTTCTCGCTCGTTGTTTTTCATATGATAGACACTTCCCTGCCATGTAGCGTTCTGACGGTATCTGACATATACAGCCAGGGTGTCTATGCTTCCTCTCTGTTCAAGGATCTGTTCGCGGTTGCTGACCTCTGTAAAAGAGATTCTTTTTTCATTTGCTGGTTTCTGCTGTTTGTCTTCGTATGTCCGCAGCTCTGTTGATGACTGAGGAAAGTTCAGCTCGTTCATGAATCGCTCCATATAGCGGAAGAGTTCATGAATACTTCGGAAGAATATAGGATCTTTACTGTAATAACAGTAAAATCTTCCGGACCTTTCTACTCCGTCTATGTTGTCTATGCAGACATTCACGATATTGGAAGCAGAAACGTTGAGCTTTTCTTTCATCATTCATCCACCTCCAGTGCTCCATCAATCAATCTAATCAGTTCAAGTGCACTCCTGAAACTTTTCTTTTTATTGGCTTCCGCCCAGGTCACTTCGCCCTGCCATGTGGCGTTATCACAGTGACTCACATGTATTACAAATGTCCCTGTATGTTTTTTTTTGCCTTTTTCCATCTGTTCTGTATCCTCCGTCAAGATCCGACCACGGTATTTTTGTTTTTAACCACACGATAACACGCACTTATTTCAGAGTATTTTTATTATAGCATCGGGGTTATTTCTTCAACTATTTCGTGATTCTGCTTTTTGAACATTTTTTCATATTTTTTCGACAATGTTTCTGATAATTTGCGAGGGGGGCTGAGATTTGGGGGGACGGGAGATTTCCGGGCGCAAAAAAACCCGGAGGGGATCTCCGGGCTGAATAGTTTTACTTCTATATTAATTATTAATGTTGTTTGTTTTAGTCGTTGCAGACCTCACCGAGTGAAGCAACGTAGTAGTCGATTGATACGTTCTTGCGGCGGGTGAGTCTTTTGTTGAATTCTTTGTTGATTCGTTTTGATACGAGTGTGCAGTTTTCCTGGGTTATCCCTATCAGCATTACGAGATACTGCTGGATGTTGTATCGGGTGTAAAAATCGCCTTTACGGACTGCTTTCTGAATGGACTCGCGGAGAAGTTCTGAATAGTATTTCTGATTTTCGTCGTCTGTCTCGATATTTATAAAGTTCAGGGTGCAGAGCATCAGGAATACGGACATGCCGGTTCGTTCCATCATGCGGCCGAACACGTGGTAAACGTCCACAAAGCTTGGATAGGTGCAGTAGTAAGCGCCTTCGATGGATTCTTTTTCGCGGAGGCGGTACTTGATGTCTTCGATTGCGCCTGCTGCCTGTGAGGTTCGCTCTCCCATGAGTTTGAATCGCTCGAGCATTCCGGCGGATGGTGACAGGCCGAGTTCTTCGAACATCAGCTTGGTTGTTCTTTTGTAGACATCGAGGCCGTCTTTGTAGCGGGACATTCCGATGAGGCTGTCGATTTCCCATATCTGCCAGTCGTAGAATGGATAGATTTCGGCTGCGCTGTGTGCAACACGGTAGAGTTCTTCGAATTTTTCTTCGGTTTTCAGGTAGTGGCACAGTTCTTCGACACAGTCGAAATACATATCTCGACATGCGATGTTTTCGACTGCCGCCCAGTCCTCGCCCATCATATCCGGGAGGAATTCTCCGGTATAGAGTTTCCATGCTTTGGCGTAGATTTCCATTTTGGTCTTTTGGGATTTTTCGTGACGTGCTGATTCGATCGTCTGCTTGAAGTCGCATACGTCTACTGAAGTTTCGATATCCGGGTCCCAGGTACACATTCCACCATTTATATTGATGTAACTGCTTTCCGGAAGCCCCGCTGCGGTGAGCTGCTTTCGGAGCCTGAATATTGTGTTGTTGAGGCTGCCGTTTTTATTTTCGACATCGCTTCGGCCATACAGGGCATCGATGAGTGCTACTTTGGAGATTCCTCCATCCTGTGTGTGTAGAAGTAATAACTGAAACAGCTGTGTGGTCTTTGATACATTGTTACGGTCCAGGACCAGTTCTTTTCCTTTATATTCAAGTGTAAATCCACCTAACATTCGAACTTTCAGTATATTTTTCATACTTTTCTCCTTCAACAGATATCGTGTTCTGTTTCTTGTCTTTTCATTTTGATTAGACTTATCCTTATTTAGCATATCATTCAATACGTTAAAGTTCTACCACCAAAATACACAAAAAAAGGCTGTTATTATTATTCAATCCGCTAATAACAACAGTCTTTTAAGCTCTATCTAGCAGATAATTCCTTTGCTATCTCATCTATTTTTTCCTGAGTATAACCGGTATACTCTTTTATCTTGTCCATAGTTTCATGATTCATAAGCATTTTCTCAATCAACTCTCTTCGTCCAAATTCAATTCCCTCCTGTTTTGCTTCCTCCCGTAATTCATCAATTGCAAGACACATACTTGTTTCCTCCTTTTCTTCATTGAATTTCAGTTTTGAGTTAGTAAGTGTATTCAGCATGACTACCGTTTCTGTCTTCATGTTCTGAAATCCGTCATCGGTTTGGATCAGGTCAACCAGTTTTTCTTTTTCCTTCGAATATTTGATATACAACAGTACTTCCCGCAGATCTGTGTGAAAACGGTTGATTTCTCTGTTACGACCGAACGGCCAAAGATAATAAGATACAGTTTTCTGTAAAGAACAAAAAGAAATGTGATGCTTTGTTATATTTTAGCACAATATGCTCTATTTATCTACAAGAACATTTTGCTCTTTTTCGACATAAAAAAACAATCCCACCTCAATTGTTGTAGGATTCTTAATATCAACTTGGTAATAGGCATCTGCAAATCCAATTCCAACAAGTTGCAGATGCTTCCAACCCTGACCAGGCATCTGCAAATCCAATTCCAGCAAGTTGCAGATGCTTCCGACCCCAGGATATGTATCTGCAAATTCATATCCAACAAATTGCAGATGATTCCAACCCTGATCAGGCATCTGCAGCTCCAATTTCAGCAAGTTGCAGATGCTTCCAACCCTGGCCAGGCATCTGCAAATCCAATTCCAGCAAGTTGCAGATGATTCCAACCCCAACCAGGCATCTGCAAATCCAATTCCAGCAAGTTGCAGATGATTCCGACCCTGACCAGGCATCTACAAATCCAATTCCAGCAAGTTGCAGATGATTCCGACCCCAGGATATGTATCTGCAAATTCATATCCAACAAATTGCAGATGCTTCCGACCCCGACCAGGCATCTGCAAATCCAATTCCAGCAAATTGCAGATGCTTCCAACCCCGGCCAGGCATCTGCAGCTCCAATTCCAGCAAGTTGCAGATGCTTCCGACCCCGACCAGGCATCTACAAATCCAATTCCAGCAAATTGCAGATGCTTACTACCCCGACCAGGCATCTGCAAATCCAATTCCAACAAGTTGCAGATGCTTCCGACCCCAGGATATGTATCTGCAAATTCATATCCAACAAATTGCAGATGCTTCCAAACCTGACCAGGCATCTGCAAATCCAATTCCAGCAAGTTGCAGATGCTTCCGACCCTGACCAGGCATCTGTAGCTCCCAAAACAACAAATCAAAGATGCCCACCGGTGAATTTTCTTCTCAAATTCGCTGGTGGGCATCTTTATTGCATCTCTATTTCATCAAATAGCTATATATGTCTCTTTTTGATACACCGCGGTCTTTCGCGACCTGTTTCATGGCATCTTTTCTGGACATTCCCTGTTTTTCATAGATTTCCATATGCTCTTCTATGGAAATCTCTTCCCACGAGGCAGCTGCTTCTTCTTTCAGTTCCTGACGGCTTTTGCCCTCGATGACCAGCACACATTCTCCGAGCGGTTTTTCTTTCTCATAATGTGTGATCAGATCATCAATTGTGGAATGAAAGGCTGTCTCATGTTTCTTTGTCAGTTCTCTGCAAAGTGTCATTCTGCGGTTTCCAAGTGTTTCCCTCAGATCACGCAGTGTCCTGACCAGTTTATGCGGAGCCTCATACAAAATGATCGTCCGGGTCTCATTGACAAGCTCTTCCAGAACTTCTTTGCGCTCTTTTTTGTCCATCGGAAGAAATGCTTCAAAAGCAAACCGTCTGGTAGGAAGTCCTGATAATGTAAGCGCGGTAATGCATGCTGCCGGACCCGGAAGGGATGTTACTTCGATTCCGGCCTCATAACACATCGCAGCCAGTTCTTCACCCGGATCCGAAATTCCCGGTGTGCCCGCATCCGTGATCAGTGCGATATTCATACCGTTCTGCATCTTCTCGATCAGTGTATATGCTTTTTCAATCTTGTTATATTCGTGATAACTGGTCATCGGTGTTTTGATTTCAAAATGATTCAGCAGTTTAATACTGTTTCGGGTATCTTCTGCCGCGATCAGATCCACTTCCTTCAATGTGCGGAGTACTCGAAGTGTAATATCTTCCAGATTTCCGATTGGGGTTGCACAAAGATATAATTTTCCACTCATCCGGGAATCCCCTTTCTCTCAGATTATTTGATTCTTTTATACTCTTCCGTATATTTCAAGAATATCACTGGTATAAACACCTGGTTTCTCATAGACGATCAATGGTCGCTCCACCGTTATTCTGGAATTTCCACCTTTTCGTGCTTCGATCAGAACCATATTGGGTTCACGATCTATGTACGGGTACACCAGCTGCATTCTCTTGGGTTCCAGTTTATATTTCATGAGAACCTGAAAGATTTCTGCCAGACGGAAAGGTCTGTGGACCATATAAAAACGTCCTCTGTCTTTCAGCACTGCTGCTGCCTGGCTCACTACATCTTCCAGTGTACAGAGAATCTCATGTCTTGCAATTGCTTTTGCCATGTATGGGTTCTGCAGACCATGCTGTCCGATCATATAGGGCGGATTGCTTGTCACTGCATGAAAAGAAGCTGCTCCAAAAATTTCAGCAGCTTCCTTTATGTCTCCGCATACGATATCAATATCAGCTTCCAGATGATTGTACGATACGCTTCGTCTCGCCATATCTGCACATTCTTCCTGGATCTCAAGTCCTGTCAGATGTGAACCCTTGTCTTTGGCTTTCAGCAGAAAAGGAATGATTCCCGTTCCGGTTCCCATATCCAGAACCTTTTCATTCTGTCGGATATCTGCAAATCCAGATAACAGAACTGCGTCCATTCCGAAGCAGAACTTTTCCGGATTCTGTATCACATACAAACCATTCTGAAGATCATCAACCCGTTCTCCCGGATATACCAGATCATTCTGCGGATTTTTTTCCATGGGATTTAGAATCTCCTTCTTTTTACTCAATGTCCCTTGTTTCTTTGTCAGTGTTCTTTGCTTTTTTCTTGCGTGACCGGAATTTCAGTTCTCCTACCGGATATTCCTGAATCTCCTTTTCATCATTGACTTCCACGATTACTTTGACTCTCTGTCTGAGAACATTTACACTGTGTACGATTCCCTGTAATCCATCCGGAAGAGTAACCGTATCTCCGGTTCCTGGAAGGCTCTTGTTCAGTGCTTCGTAGGTTTCCTGCTCATTCTTGAGACAACACATCAATCTGCCGCAGACACCGGAAATCTTGGTCTGGTTCAGTGACAGATTCTGCTCTTTTGCCATCTTGATAGACACAGGTGCAAACTCGGAAAGATAGGTGTGACAGCAAAGCTGTCTGCCGCAGATGCCGATTCCCCCAAGAATCTTAGTCTCATCTCTTACTCCGATCTGGCGAAGTTCGATTCTTGTCTTAAAGATAGCTGCCAGGTCCTTGACCAGCTGACGGAAATCAATTCTTCCATCTGCCGTAAAATAAAACAGCACTTTGTTATTGTCAAATGTATACTCCGCATCGATCAGTTTCATTTCCAGACCATGTTCGCGGATTTTTTTCTGGCAGATTTTAAATGCATCTTTTTCTTTCAGGCGGTTCTGTTTCTCCCTGTCCTCATCTGCCTGTGTGGCAACGCGAAGGACTTCTTTCAGCGGATGGACCACCTCATCCTCACTCACTTCTTTCGGTCCGAGTACAACTCGTCCGAACTCCACACCGCGGGCAGTCTCTACGATCACATGATCACCGATCTTCATTTTGTAGTTTTTCGGATCAAAATAATAAATCTTTCCGACATTTCTGAATCTTATACCAACAATTTTTGTCATTCTATCTCTCCCTGATCGTCAGGAACAGAAGTTCAAGTGCAAGTTCAAAATTAACGTTTGCACGAAGCCTTACTTTTGTTTTTTCCAGTGCTTCCAGAATCTTTTCCAGGTTCTCATAGGAACGCTGGCTCGCCTGTTCCTTTATATAATTGATTTCTTGTTTAAATACCAGGTTGTCAACCTCCTGAGTTGCCTTAAACATAAGAACATCCCTGAACCAGAACTGGAAAATATCCAGATAATCACTGATATTCTGCTTTTCATCAGAAAGTGCCTTGATCTCATCGGACAGTTCATATACTTCCATCGTATTTACATACTTGAGAATCTTCAGGGCTTTCTCCGTCATTCTGGAAAACTCTTCTGATGTAGCAGCTTCTTTGGCTCTGCCAATACTTCCCTGTGCAAAGGAAGCATCTATCTCTGCCTGATAATCCGGCACATGAAGCCGTTCCATCAGGTATTTCTTAACAAGGCTGTCATCAACCACCTTCAGATCCAGACGCACACATCTGGACTGGATCGTCGGCAGAAGTGCATCCACATTGCTGGTCAGCAGCATGATCACTGCATATTCCGGTGGTTCTTCTATTGTTTTGAGAAGAGCATTCTGTGCCTGTACCGTCATCATCTCCGCATCAGGAATAATGTAAATCTTGTGCGGACTGCTGTATGGCTTAATCGCAACATCGTGAATCACCTGTTCCCGGATCTCATCAATAGAGATTGTACCAGGTTTCTCATGATTGACCATAATGATGTCCGGATGATTCTTGCCCAATGCCTTCTTACAGGAGTCACATTTCTGACATGGCTCTGTTCCACCGGCTTCACACTGCAGTGTCATCGCATATGTGGTTGCAAGAAGCTTCTTGCCGGATCCGGGTCTGCCTGTAAAAATATATGAATGGGAAACTTTTCCCGTCTTCATGGCATTTTGGAGATGCCGGATAATTTCCTCGTGTCCGATAATATTATTGAAACTGACCATTCAGAATCACCTCTCTTGTTTATAGTTTCATATACGAATCTTTGTTCGCTATAGAGTCATTATACCATACTTTATTAGCCATTCAAAACTATTTTTAACTATGACATGGAATTTATATATTTTATAATATTTTTGACACATAAATCCAAATCATCATTAACAAATCGCTTCTGTATTTCTGCTTCCTTTATTTTCTCTTCGGAAAAATCCTCCTCATCCGCAAGAAAACGTCTGCAAAGTTCTTTATACTTTGGTGTTTCCTGTTCCTGCTCTCTTCGGATTGCACGGATCAGACGTTCTCCATCTTCTACTTCAATATAAACAGGTATGACGGATTCTTTTCCGTAATAACATTTCATCTTCTGAAAAGACTCTAACGTACCGATTCCAAGATAATTTCCGTTCTTAAGGTCAATCTGTCCGTCGTCCGCTGTAAAATAAGTCCATATTCCATAAACGGTATTGTAGGCACGGGATTCGATTACCTTTCCCGCTGTCTCAAACTCCTGCAGTCTGCGCTCGTCTGTAAAATAATACTGTACACCATCTTTTTCTCCGTCACGTATCGGTCTTGTTGTATACAGGACCAGTTTTTTCAGATTCAGTTCTTTATTACCGGCCAGTCTGGAATATATTTTATCTTTTCCAGAGGCACTTTTACCCATAATATAAAAAATCTTACCCATGAATTTCTTCGTCTTGCTCCTTTGTACTCTGGGGCTGTTGTTCTACCACAAGGATCGTCTTATTTGTATAGTCTTCCAGTCCCTGCAGATATAACCCCTTATCCATGTATATTCTCATATTACGGATAAATTGTCCAGTAATCTGTTCTCCCGGAGTGATCAGCGGAATTCCCGGTGGATACAGATAAGCAAATTCTGCTGAAATTCTGCCGATGCTTTCTTCCAGCGGACATTTTTCTGTCGGTGCTTCCATGGCATCTGCCATAGACATCATCTGCGTCAGTACAAAATGCATGGATCTGGTGTCCAGTTTTTTATTTTCTTCTGCCGGTATTCCTGCTTTTATCAGGTCTGCCTGTTCCTGATCCAGTTCTTCGATTGCCTGACACAATCGCTCAAAACCTTCTTCACGGTCTCCTACTGATGCAATAGCGAGCACATAATTTTCGGACTCCATTTCCATCTGAATATGGTAGCGGTCAAGAAGGATATGATACAGGTCACTTCCTGACAGTAAAGAAGCTCTGGTAGAAAAGACCAGTTTGGAACGGTCATAATCGAAGACTCCATTCTTTCCTTTGACCGGATCTACCAGGCGGATATATTTGCACACGGAAAGTCTCTTTCTTGTCTGTTCCAGTATTCTGGTGAAATCACGGAACATCTGTTTTCCTTCTGCTGCCATCGTATCCATACAGGCATCGATACTTGCCATCAGAATATACGACGGGCTGCTGGTTTGATAGATTCCCATAAATCTGCGGATCAGCCTGCTGTCAACGCGGTCGCTACAGTTATGAAGTACGGCAGTCTGTGTCATGGCCGGCAGTGTCTTGTGAAAACTCTGGATCACGAGATCTGCCCCAAGTTCTGCTGCCGAAGCCGGAAAATAATTTGAAAAATGAAAATGTGCTCCATGTGCTTCATCTACGATCAGCGGCACTCCATATTTATGTGCGATCTCTGCAATCTCTTTTACATCTGAGACAACACCGTCATACGTAGGTGA
Source organism: Blautia obeum ATCC 29174 (assembly GCF_025147765.1). Taxonomy (NCBI): domain Bacteria; kingdom Bacillati; phylum Bacillota; class Clostridia; order Lachnospirales; family Lachnospiraceae; genus Blautia; species Blautia obeum. The sequence goes on along the minus strand of NZ_CP102265.1, from coordinate 18,123 downwards.
AGTGATCAGTACCGCCTGTATCTCCGGATTCTCAGCCAGACATCTTTCCACTTTGTCCGGAAAAATTCCGCCGTTTATCCACCACTCACTGTCCATCTGTGGATAAATATAGGCAGGTTTCAAATTTCTAAGATAGATGGCATGATACACTGCTTTGTGGCAGTTTCTTGCAACAAGGATCTGTCCATTCCTCGGAACCGCCGCTGAGATTGCCGCAAGAAGTGCTGCGGTACTTCCATTAACACTGTAAAAGCTCTCCCTGGTCCCATACAGTTTCGCCACATTCTGTTGTGCCTCCAGAAGAAGGTCTTCCGGATGATGGAGATTATCAAAGCCTTCTATCTCAGTGATATCTCTTTCAAGAGGGAACTCCCCTCTGACAGATGCGGGATTTCTTTTGTGCCCCGGCATGTGGAATGGATAATAATCAGATCGGCTGTATTCTTCTAATTTTCTGTATAATTTTTCCATTAAAGATTCTCCATGTCTGTTATACCTTGAATCGATAACCTACGCCCCATATAGTTTCTATATACTGAGGTTTCGCTGTATTGAATTCGATTTTTTCACGGATCTTCTTGATATGAACCGTGACAGTTGCAATATCTCCTACAGACTCCATATCCCAGATCTGGCGGAACAGCTCTGCTTTTGTAAATACGCGGTTCGGGTTCTCTGCCAAAAAAGTAAGGAGATCAAATTCCTTGGTCGTAAATGTTTTTTCTTCTCCATTTACCCAGATACGTCTCGCTGTCTTGTCTATCTTGATGCCACGGATTTCAATAATATCATTCTTTACCGCACTGGAACCTACCAGTCTGTTGTATCGCTCCATATGTGCTTTTACTCTGGCCACCAGTTCACTCGGACTGAATGGCTTGGTCATATAATCATCCGCGCCAAGACCGAGTCCACGAATCTTATCAATATCATCTTTCTTTGCAGATACCATAATGATCGGGATATTTTTCTCCTGACGTACCTGACGGCATATATCAAACCCATCTACTTCCGGAAGCATCAGATCCAGTATAATCAGATCATAATCTTCATTGAGTGCTTTTTCAAGGCCCACATCTCCTCTGTTTGCTATCTCTACTTCAAATCCGGAAAGTTCCAGATAATCCTTCTCCAGATCTGCAATTGCTTCTTCATCTTCGATGATCAGTATTTTACTCATTTCATAGGTACCTCCTGATATTTTCTCAAAACAAAGTACATGATCGTTCCGATTCCTTCCCGACTGGTTGCCCACACTTTGCCACCATGATCCTCCAGAATCTTACGAACGATAGAAAGACCGATTCCGCTTCCTCCCTTGGATGAATTACGTGAAACATCCGTCCTGTAGAAACGGTCAAAAATATACGGCAGATCTTTGGATGCAATTCCCTTGCCATTATCCTCAATCTCAACCTGTACGAAATCTCCGACATCTTTTACTCTTATCTGTATAATGCCCTTCATTCCATTCTGCTTATCCATATATTTAATGGCATTGCTGATGATATTATGAATCACTCTTCGAATCTGCTCGCCATCTGCAATTACAAGCACATCTTTATCTACATAATTTGCATAGCAGAGCTGGATACCTCTTGTTTCCAGCTCCAGTCCCACTTCTTCTGCGCAGTCAGAGAAATAATCTTCTACATTCAGCTTACTGAATGTATATGGGATACGGTTCGTATCAATTTTAGAATAGAACGTCAGCTCATTGATCAGATGATCCATCTCATTGGTCTTATTGTAAATCGTCCTGACATAGCGGTCCATCTTCTCCGGTGTATCTGCCACACCATCCATGATTCCTTCTACATATCCCTTCACCGCTGTGATCGGAGTCTTGAGGTCATGGGAAATGTTGCTGATCAATTCTTTATTTTCCTTATCCATGGCGATTTTTTCTTCTGCTGATTCTTTCAGTCTGCGGCGCATCTCTTCAAAATCCCGGCAAAGCTCCGAAAATTCATCGGTTCCCTCGACATCCAGAACAAAATCCAGATTTCCTTCCTTGATATTCTGCGTCGCCTTTCGCAGTTTGACCAGCGGCGCCGCCACACTTCTGTATATCCACAGACCCACAGAAACGCCTGTGAAGATAAGAATGATAAAAGCAGTAAAAAAAAGATCCTTCGTCATGATCTGGATTCTTGCCTGACTGCTTCCCGTATCGGAAATTGTAATATCATAGGATGTCTCCTGCGCAGATTCACTATTGGCTGCATTCCTGTGCTGTGTCTCACTGATTCCAAACAGGGCAGCAGCAAATAAAAGAAGCGGTACCAATATTACCATCATGAATCCCACAATGATTCTGTTTTTCAGTTTCATGAAATTCCCTCGTTTCTGTAAAACTTATAATTGCTTCTTAAGCAAAAAATGAACGCACAATACCGAAGTTATTCTTCGCTATATATGCGTTCATTATATCATATCACTATATTCTTATCTCTAAATTTTCTATAAAATCCATGAAAAAACGGTAGTTTTGAAAACCGTTGTGTATTTTACAGATATTTCTTAAGATTTTCGACTTTGTCCAGTTTTTCCCATGGAAGATCTACATCTGTACGTCCGAAATGTCCGTAAGCAGCAGTCTGTTTGTAGATTGGTCTTCTCAGGTCAAGCATACGAATGATTCCTGCCGGACGAAGATCGAAGTTTTCACGAATGATTTCTACAAGTTCTGTATCGGAAAGTTTGCCTGTTCCAAATGTGTTCACATTGATGGAAGTAGGTTTTGCTACACCGATTGCATAAGAAAGCTGGATTTCACATTTGTCAGCCAGTCCTGCTGCAACAATATTCTTTGCAACATAACGTGCTGCATAAGCTGCGGAACGGTCAACTTTTGTGCAGTCTTTACCAGAGAAAGCACCGCCGCCATGACGTCCTGCTCCACCGTAAGTATCAACGATGATCTTACGACCTGTAAGTCCACTGTCACCATGAGGTCCACCGATTACAAAACGTCCTGTAGGATTGATGAAATATTTTGTCTCGTCATCAACCATATCAGCAGGAATGATTTCATCGAATACATATTTTTTGATATCTTCATGAATCTGTTCCTGTGTAACTTCCGGATCATGCTGTGTAGAGCATACAACTGCATCGATACGGATCGGTTTTCCTTCTTCGTTATATTCAACAGTTACCTGTGTTTTTCCGTCTGGTCTTAAGTATGGCAGAGTTCCATCTTTGCGGACTTTTGTCAGCTGACGTGCAAGTTTGTGTGCCATGTTGATCGGATATGGCATATATTCTTCTGTTTCATTGGAAGCATATCCAAACATCATACCCTGGTCTCCGGCACCAATCGCATCGATCTCGTCTTCACCCATTTTTGCTTCCAGAGCTTTGTCAACTCCCATTGCGATGTCTGTGGACTGCTCATCGATTGCTGTGATAACTGCACATGTTTCTGCATCAAAACCGTATTTTCCACGTGTATAGCCGATTTCTCTTACGGTATCTCTTACGATTTTCTGGATGTCAACATAAGCACTTGTTGTAATCTCACCCATTACAAGTACAAGACCTGTTGTTGTTGCTGTCTCGCATGCAACACGTCCCATCGGGTCTTCTTTCATGATTGCGTCAAGAATCGCATCAGAAATGGCATCGCACATTTTGTCCGGATGGCCTTCTGTTACTGATTCAGAAGTAAATAAAATTTTTTCTTTCTCCATTGTTAACCTCTTTCTGTAAATAACCAGTTAAATGTTCTACGAATTACTCCATTGCTCTGCAATTCTCGTAATTCTGCAATCAACAACAAATAAGACAGCCCCAACAACAGGACTGTCTTGAAATTTATTTCAATCCTCTTATTGTTCGATGTCTCGCTCAGGTTGGCACCTTCCTCATACATAAAGGGGTTGCCGTGGCTTCTCAGATCCTTTGTATCTCCACCACTCTGAATAAAAGGCCGTTTTATTTAGTTATTCTTAGTTGATATTGCAGTACATACAATATACTCATTTTATATAATTGTCAAGTATAAGAAGTGACAATTTTTATCATCCTACGCGAAGACGGAATTTCTGGATTTCTTTCTCACTGGAAACTTTCTCAATCTCAGCACCGAGACTTCTCAGTTTCTCTTCGAAATTCTCATATCCACGCTGGATATAAACGATATCATCAACAACAGTGATTCCGTCTGCTGCCAGACCTGCAATGACAAGTGCTGCTCCTGCACGGAGATCCGGTGCACTTACTCTTGCGCCTGTCAGTTTCTTGACACCGTCGATGATTGCTGAATTACCTTCGACTTTAATGCATGCTCCCATTCTGGAAAGCTCGTCCGCATATTTGAAACGGTTTTCAAAAATACTCTCCGTAACAATACTGGTTCCTTCTGCAAGTGCCAGAGTTACTGCGATCTGCGGCTGCATATCTGTCGGATATCCCGGATAAGGAAGTGTCTTCACATGTGTGCGGTGAAGTCTCTTGCCTGCACGTACACGTACAGCATCATCAAATTCTTCAACCTCACAGCCGATTTCTTCCAGTTTGGCTGTAGTTGCTTCCAGATGTTTCGGGATAACATTCTTAACGGTAACATCACCACCGGTTGCTGCAGCTGCGAACATAAATGTTCCGGCTTCAATCTGATCCGGGATGATGGAATATTCAGTACGGTGAAGTTTCTCAACACCTTTGATACGGATAACATCTGTACCTGCACCTTTGATGTTGGCGCCCATGCTGTTCAGGAAGTTCGCAACATCAACGACATGCGGCTCTCTTGCTGCATTCTCAATTATCGTACGTCCTGACGCCATAGATGCTGCCATCATGATATTGATCGTAGCTCCTACAGAAACTACATCCAGGAAGATATGACTTCCGTGAAGATTCTCTGTCTCGGCAACGATCGCACCGTGAAGAATATTCACAGATGCACCAAGTGCACGGAATCCTTTGAGATGCTGGTCTATCGGACGACTTCCGATGTTGCATCCGCCAGGAAGCGGTACTTCTGCATGTTTGTATTTACCAAGTAATGCACCCAGAAGATAATAGGATGCACGGATTTTTTTAATATATTCATAATCAACGCTGATGTCGTTGATCGTAGAACCATTGATTTTTACTGTAGATCTGTCAATTCGCTCTACCTGTGCGCCAATACCGGCGATTGCTTCCAATAAAACATTAATGTCTCTTACATCAGGCAGGTTCTCGATAAGGATTGTTTCATCCGTCATAATTGCTGCAGAAAGAATTGCAAGTGCAGCATTTTTGGCGCCACCAATTTCTACTTCTCCCACTAACGGGTTGCCGCCTTTAATTACATACTGTTCCATAAAGCACCTCTATAATTATTTTCACTCCGTAAGCCGAAGCAAATATCAGAAATTTATTATCAGACTTTTAAAAACTTTTAATACTTTGTTAAAAAGCTCAGTTTCGTATTATAACACAAATTTCACATTTGTAAATAAAAATTTCCTCTGTACGCTTCTGCTCCCCTGCTTTTCAATGGTTACTCTTACTTTTCTTTCAGTGTTTTCAAAAGAATCTCCAGACTTGCTTCCAGATCTTTCCCCTCTTCATCTATCACAATATCTGCGTACTTTTCGTACAATGGAGTTCTTTCTTCATACAGATTCGTAAGGGTCTGTCCTTCTCTCAGCAAAACGCCTCTGCCCTTCAGATTTCCGAGTCGCTTTGAAAGAGCATTTAAAGACAATTTCAAATACACAACGGTTCCTATGGATTTCAGATGTTCCATGGCTTCTTCGCAGTAAACAACGCTTCCACCTGTTGCAATGACCGTATTCTCTGCCTCTATTGATGCATTGACACGATTCTCAACATCTTTAAATCCTTTATATCCTTCTTCTTCTATGATTTCGGACAGGCGTCTCTTTTCCTGTTTCTGAATCAGAAGATCGGAATCAAGGAACTGATAGCCCAATACCTTCGCCAGTACAACCCCTATTGTACTTTTTCCTGCTCCCGGCATTCCTATCAACGTTATATTATTCATAAAATTTCTTTTCTCCTGTCTCTTATGAATTGCTTAAAGAATATTTTACCATAAACAGCAGTATTCTGCAATCTCTTTTAAATCAAGGCTTGGCGGTCTTTTTCGTTTTTGGGGGAACAGTTTTTTTACGTTTTTTTACACTGTATCCAAAAGTTCCCAGCTTCTTTCCTGTGCCAAGATATTCTCCATGAGAATAGACCAGCGGTCTGGCTTTGTTCAGGTCAAAACGATTATTTTCGTCCATATAACGTTCGTCTGCATGAACTGCAACAACCTCTGCCAGAAACATATGATGTGAACCAAGCTCTCTGATTTCTTTTACTCTGCATTCGATTGATACCGGAGCCTCTTTTATCATCGGTGCTTTTACGATATCCGCCTTTTCTCTCGTAAGTCCAGTCTCTTTGAATTTATCTACATCACGTCCGGATCTGACTCCACAGTAATCCGTTGCTGCAGCAAGTTCTTCTGTTGTCAGATTGATCACGAATTCTCCGGTTTCTTTTATCATGTGATAGGAAAAACGCTCCGGTCTTACTGAAATATAAGCCATCGGAGGATTGGTACAGATGGTACCGGTCCATGCAACCGTTATAATATCATCCTGCCCTTTCCCATCTGTAACGCTCACCATGACTGCCGGGATCGGGTAGATCATATTGCCTGGTTTCCATGTTTGTTTTGCCATTTGTTTTCCTCCGATTTATACGTAATCGCTGCCGATCATCTGTGCGGCCTCCATAAGTGGCGGAATCAGCTGTTTCTTACGTGATACGACACCTTTCAGATAAATCGTTCCATCCTTAGGTTCAATCTTAAATGCATTGACAGCCATTTCCTCACTTCCCTCGCCATAGAACAGAAGCTCTGTAGACTGCTCCATAATATCTGTCAGCATAAAGTATACTCTTGATACACCATGACGTCCGCATTCGCTGACCATAAACGGAATCAGACGCTCTTTGATCTCGCGCAGTTCATCTGCATCCATGGAGCTGATCTGACCTACACCGAAGCAGATATCTCCCTCTGCAATAAACTTCTTGTAATCCTGATAGAAGATTTCCTCCGGAGATTTGTCTTTCAGATTGCTTCCTGCCTTAAACATTTCTCTTGCAAATTCTTCAATGGAAATGTCTGCAATAAGTGCAAGTGCACCTGCAGCCATTTTGTCCTGCAGTGTACAGGTCGGAGAACGGAACATCAGTGTATCAGAAATGATCGCAGCGCAGAGAAGTCCGGCGATTTTAGGCGGAATCTCCAGTTTCTGTTCTCCATACATCTGATACATGATCGTGCCTGTACAGCCAACCGGCTGATTTCGGAAACTGATCGGCTGCATTGTCTGCAGTGTGCCCAGTTTGTGATGATCAATGATCTCCATGATATCAGCCTTATCAATATTATCTACAGCCTGGTCTTTTTCATTATGATCTACCAGAACCACTTTTTTCCTGTGCATGTCCAGAAAATTACGTCTGGAAATCGTACCAATACATTTGCCCTTTTTGTTGATGACCGGAAATGCACGATGACGATGTTTGATCATTACTTCCTGAATATCATCTGTAAAATCTTCTGTGTTAAATGTAACCAGATTATCTGTTTTCATGATATATTTAACAGGAATACTCTGATTGATCAGACGTGAGATCGTAAAGGTATCATACGGAGAAGAAATAATGACTATATCTTTCTCATGTGCCAGTTTCAGTACCTTTTCGGTAACTTCAATCCCCATTCCAACGATGATACAGCTTACATTCTGCTCAATCGCCTGCAGATGGTCTTCTTCACGATTACCCATGATGACCATATCATTTTCTTCTACATATTCTTTCATCTTATCCGGATTGGCAGTTGCTACCATAATCTTTCCCTGGATAAAATATCCATGTGCGTTACCTTCGATCACTTTTCCTCCGATTGTCTCAGCGATTCGCTGATACTGCGTTCTCGCTCTGGAAAGAAGATAGCTGTCTGTTGTATCCATATATGTTTTTGCAATATCACCAATTGTGATCAGGCCTTCCAATGTGCCGTCTTTTTCACGAATCGGCAGAGAAACGATGCTGTTTTCCTGCATCAGATCCCATGCATTTTTCAGTGACATGCTCTTATTTGCTTCCGGACTCAGGCGGATATCCATATCCTTTACCTGTGTTCCTATATTGCTTAAGTATCCTGGTGGATGTACTCCAAAACGATTCAGTACATATTCTGTTTCTTCATTGATCTGTCCTGCACGTTTTGGAATATATCTGCTTTCCTGCGTAGTTCTGTTTTTGATATCACAATAGGCGATTGCAGAACAGATGGAATCTGTATCCGGATTTTTGTGTCCGATAACAAAAATTTTTTCCTGATTTTTCATAAAAATAAAATCCTCTTATTAATTAATCTAATTTAATGTTTGCAAAAAGTGATCCCAGAGAAGTCGTTGCCTGCTCTCCTGCATCCGGCACTTCGTAAACCTCTTCTTCGATTTCCTTTGCCATCATATCTGTTGCTTCTTTGATGCTGAGACTGAGTTTGCCATCTTTGATCGCAGTAACTTTGACCTTTACTGTATCTCCCACTGCCAGAACCTCTGATGGTTTCTTGATCCTTTTTTCACAGATCTGTGAAATGTGAACCAGGCCGGAAAGTCCATTTCCAAGATTTACAAATGCCCCATATGGCTGAAGACTCTCTACAGTTCCTTCTGTTACAAGACCAATCTCCAGGTTTGAAACTTTATTTTTTCTTTCTTCTTCCGCTTTTGCTCTGAGAATTTCTTTGGCAGAAAGAATCAGTTTCTTACTTTCTTTGTCTACATCCAGCACCTGTACCTGAATCGGTTTATTCAGATATTCTTCTGTGTCCTCCACATAATTCAGTGCAAGTTTGGATGCTGGAATAAATCCCCTTACACCTTCCACATACGCAATAACACCGGCATTTGTGATTCCTTTTACTACAACATCCAGCACTTCACCGGATTCTTTCAGTTCTTTTAATTTATCCCATGCCAGCACGTCTACTGCCTCAACTCTGGAAAGAAGAATATTTCCCTGTCCATCGTCTTTTCTTACAACTGTTGCAGAGACTTCATCTCCTTCATGTACTTCATCCTTCAGGCTGAATCCCGGTTCTCTGCTGTAGTTTTCTGCCGGAATCACGCCCTCTGCATAATATTTCAGATCAAGGATTACTTCTTTTTCATCTACACTGATTACAGTCCCTGTAAGAATATCGCCTTCTTCTATTGTTTTCATAGACTCTTCCAGTTCTTTTTCATAATCTTTCATTGATTCAGCCATGATTTTCCGTTCTCCTTTACTTATACTTGTTATTCTTTATTTATTATCTGTATTATAGCATGCCACATGTTTTCGCAATGCATTTCCTTCAATACATTCTTTTATATCTGGTATCATAATTATATTATAACCTGTAAAATAAAAAAAGCCCCAAATAGGGGCTTATAAACGAGGAGTGCCCCGGCAGTGGTTTACCGGGGCGATTATTATGAAAAAATTTATGTGTAATGAAGAACATTACAACGTCTGTTTTGTGTAGCTCTTTCGAACTATTCATATAGTATCAGCTAATTATGAACATAGTATGAACAAGTCATGAACCTTTCGTGTATTTGCACAATTTTTTCGTTTTTCATCCTCGTTTTTTATAAAAATGTAACATATGGTTTTTTTATGTTATTTTACTTGTTGTGTATTTTATACATTGTCATATAACAGAACTCTTCTTAGTTCAGAAATCCTTTTACAAGCTCAACAAGTTTGCCAAGAATTCCCTTCACATCTTCTTTCGTAATTCCAAGGCTTTCCAGTTTGTCATACACTTTGTTTACCTGAGATCTCAGTTCATTCTCATCCAGATCCATGTTTTTGAATTTATTGTACAGCTGAATTAATGTGGATTTGTCAGAATCAGAAAGAGTTACCCCTAATTCTCCAGCTGCAACATCCAGTGCACTGCTGATCTGATCATCTGTTACATTTACTGTTCCCAGAGTTTCTTTGGCAGCGATAATAAGATCTACCACTTTATCCGGATCTGATAACAGGTCATCTACTCCACTCTGCTCCAGAAGTTCTACTGCCTGATCTACAGCAGCATCGGTTGTCTGATCTGCATAAACCATGGCAGGTGCAGTACATGTAAGAGCTCCTGCAAGAATAAATGCGCTTAATTTGTTTATTTTCATCATTTTAATTACCTCCTGAATAAATACAATTACATTTTCTATCAATGATACGAACTGCATTATAACACACTCTGAAAAAAAAGCTGTAAAATATTCTTAATTCATAGAACTTTCGACAATCGTTCACTTTTTTTTCATAAGTTAAACATGATTCCATCACAATTTCTGGATATACTAAGACCATAAAAATAATACAGCCAACATTATTTTTATAAAATTTTCTTTTTCATATGTTGATTGCCGAAAAGCAATCAACTCTCCTTCCTTTTAAATTTAATAAATATTACTATAAAAGGCATCCGACCAGCCACCGGATGCCTTTTATAGTTGTTATTTTTATTATTTCATATCTACAAAAATATCTGCCAGTGCAGCAAACTGTTCCAGGGTAAGAGCCTCACCTCGGATATTCAGTGGAAGTCCACATTCCGTGATTGCCTGCTCAACCTGTTCTTTGGTAAACTGCAGTTCCTGTGAATTTTTTAATCCGTTTGCCAGTGTCTTTCTTCTCTGGTTAAAAGAAGCGCGGATAATACGGAACATCAGCTTTTCATCCTTTGCCTGTACCGGCGGATTCTGATGTCTGGTCAGCCGGATCACTGCACTGCCAACCTTCGGTCTCGGCATAAAACAGTTCGGCGGAACATTTGCCACGATCTCCGGTTTTGCATAATATTGTACTGCCAGTGATAAAGCACCATAATCCTTGGATCCGGGACCAGTCTGCATTCTGTCTGCAACTTCTTTCTGAACCATTACCGTAATGGAATCTACAGGCACATGACTTTCAAACAGTCCCATAATGATCGGTGTTGTTATATAATACGGCAGATTTGCCACAACTTTGATCGGACGTCCCTGATTCTTTTCATCTGCAATCTTCCGGATATCTGTCTTCAGGATATCACCATGTATCACAGATACATTATCCCACTCTTTCAGCGTATCCTGAAGAATCGGGATCAACGCGTCATCAATCTCAACTGCAGTAACCTCTCTGGCCGCATCTGCCAGATACTGAGTCATCGTTCCGATTCCTGGTCCGATTTCCAGTACAAAATCATCTTTTGTAATTTCAGATGCCTCAATGATCCTGTCCAGAACACGGGTATCGATCAGAAAATTCTGACCAAACCTTTTCTGGAACACAAATCCGTACTTTTGAAGAACTTCAATGGTATATTTCGGGTTTCCAAGATAAGGTCTGGTCATAATTTCCTCCTGCTGCTTATGCTCATTTTAATTTTTCAGCTGAAATCTTTCTCGAAAAGTACCATGTATCCGTCAGGATTGACTTTCTTCTTGCCTATCAGCTTGCGAAGTCCGCCTTTGGATTTTGCAATGGCATTATCAATGATTTCTTTGACAGCGCCTACATTCATCGGCTGATCTTCTTTCTGGCTTGTACTGATCAGATTATACAGTGCAAGCATACCCATCTGATCAATAGTATATCCATTTTCTCTTGTGTACACTTTTGCAAAGTTAACAAGCTCATCATTGGTAAATACCGGAATATTGATCATAGATGTAAATTTGGATGTAAATTTCGGGAATCTCGCAATCAGTTTACGCATACCGATCTTTTCATCTTCGATGATAACGATCAGACCGTCTGTACGGAATTCCATTGCTTTGTTCAGCTGATTTACTGTTTCTTTGGTAAGCTGATTTGCGTTTTCGATAACCAGGAATCCTCCTGCCATCTTGCTGACGATCTCTGCAATATTCTTGCCATTGATCTGATCTGCAAATACATAGGCAACTTTGGATGCATCCAGATTCAGCTCTTTGCAGATTGCAGGAATCAGACTTGAGATCAGGCGGGTTTTTCCGGTTTCACGACCACCCATAACAATCACGTTACCTGTTCTGGATGTTTTATCTGCAGCACCCATCTGTACATCATAAAGCGTATCAAGGATCTGTTCTTTCAGTCCAGGTACTTTTGCAAAGTATGTAAAGAGCTTCTCTTCATCCTCTGTAAGTACTTTTTCCCTCGGAATGATATCTTCTGCATTTTTCTTAGGCTGCATAGAATCGATCAGCTGTTCCATTTCTTCTTCTTCTGAAACCGGTTTTTTTGCTTTTTTCGCAGGTTTGGATTTCTTAACTTCTCTGACAGGAATCTCCATTGTCTCTGCATTATCAATATCATTGAGGAAATCCATTCCTTTCAGCAGATCATCCTCATCTTCATAACCATCTTCTTCTCCGAAATCTTCATCATCTTCCATCAGAGAATCAAATTCATCTGTTTCCGGTTCTTCCTGATCATTCTCATCGGATTCCGTTTCATCCTGTTCCGGCTCGGCTGCTTTTCCTGCCGGACCATTCATAAATTCATCCTCTGCACTCTGAAGATCTTCTTCGGACATATATTCTTCATCGTCCTCCGGAACAGTTTCCTGAACCTCTTCAGCTGGTTTCTTTGCCGGAATCGGTCCTTTCGGAATTTCAATTCCCTGGGCAGACGCAGCTGCAAGGATCGTATCTTCAAGATTAAATTCAAAATCATCTGAAGATGCATTTTCTGCACCTGGCAGGCAAATATCCGGTGCTTTTGGAATTTCTATTTCTTCAGGATTATCCAAATTCATATTCTTCATGGATTCCGGAATTTCAAGCTCCGGCATTTTCATTTCAACCGGCTGTTTTTCTGTATTCTCAGCCGCTTTATCTTCCTTCTCAGCTTCAACATTTTCAGCAGGCTCAGCTGCTTCCAGAGTATCCTCTGATTCCAGTATCTCCGTATTTTCTCCGGCAGTCGGTTCTTCCGGACCGCTCTTGATTTCCTCTTCGGTAACCTGCTCGATCATTTCTTCCATATTGCTGAAAACAGACTGTCCTGGATTCTTAGGCGGATGGATCATTGCATCTTCCGGCTCAAGTTCCGGAACATTCACATCAGTCTCATCAGAAGAAATGTCTTTGATAAGTTCCTCCTGGACTTCTTCCGGAGCTTCCTGTTCTTCTTTCATGAAATCTTCTTCAGTTTCTTTCTTTTTGTTTCCACTGAAGATATCTCTGATACCTTTCGAAATTTTTTCCTGAAGACTTTCTGCACTGTTGACATCTCTCTCATCGATTGCTACGCTCTCGATCACAGGTCCGTCCTCTTCTGCAGTTTTCACTTCCTGCGCAGGCTTTTCTTCATTGATAGAATCCGCATCTTCTACAGGTGTAAGTTTTGGAATAAACTGACTGTCATATTTTTCTTTTTCTTCTCCCGTCAGCATTCCCATTCTGTTCTTGAGATCCAGTGCCTTCATAACGTATTTTCCGTCACTGAACCAGAGAACCATTTCATCACAAAGACTCAGACACTTCTGAGTATCTCCATTCTGATAATACAGTTTTGCCAGTTCATAAGACCAGCGCTCTGTAAATTCTTTCTCTTTGTATTCTTCCAGGATTCTGATCTGTTCATCCAGAGAAACCTGTTTTTCCTTGCAGATTTTGTACTTGAGGATATATCTGGTGTTATCATTTGGTGCAACCTCCAGAAATTCCTCATAAAATTCTTCCGCTTCAGCGATATCCTTCATTTTGAGGGACACTTCAATCAGGCGGTATAAAATATTTTTGCCAATCGGTGCTCTGTGATAAGCCAGAAGGAAGATTTCCTTACTGTCTTCGTATCTTTTATTTGCTGCATAGATTTCTCCAACAACGCATAAGGTACGAACATTCTTAACACGACGCCAGTCAATACTGTCTACCACTTCCATAGCATCCTTGTAATTTTTCTTTTCTACAAGGCGATTTATTTCTTCGAGTTTGATCCGAAATTCCTCTTTATCCAATGCATTCACCAACTTTCCAATATTAAAAACAGTGTAACATATGCCATAATGCTTGTCAAAATGTGATAACCACAAAAATACTTTAATTTACAGGGTTAAACACCTCTCCTTTTACTACTTTGAAAACTTTGTTAATATGAAACTGGTGGCTTACAAAATCATCCAGTCCCGTACAGGTAATTAGCGTCTGTATATCATGAATGCTGTCCAGCAGATATGTCTGTCTGTTGCTGTCCAACTCTGAAAGTACATCATCCAGAAGAAGTATCGGCGTATCTTTGATTTTTTCTTTTACCAGATAGATTTCTGAAAGTTTCAAAGACAGGGCCGCTGTTCTCTGCTGTCCCTGTGAACCAAATTTCCGGATATCGATCCCGTTTACCATAAAACACAGATCATCTCTGTGTGGACCGGCAGATGTCATTTTCATCCGCATATCACGTTCTCTGTTTTTTTTCAAAGTTTCTTCAAAGCATTCTGACTCTGTACTCGGTTCATAAATAACCTCAAGATGTTCTTCTCCACCCGTCAGATTACGGTGGATATCCTGAATCACATCATTCAGGTCTCTGACAAAATCCCGCCTTTTTTCAATGATCTTCTTTCCGTACTGCAACATCTGAATGTCCCAGATTTCCAGTGTTTCCCGTAAAGAAGGATTCTGGTAAAGATCTTTCAGAAGACGGTTTCTCTGATTTACGATATGATTATATCCTGCCAGATCCGTCAGATATATCTGGTCAAGCTGGCATAATTCCAGATCCATAAATCTTCTTCTCTCACCAGGTCCGTTTTTGATGATATTCAGATCCTCCGGTGAGAAAAAAACAAGATTTACGATTCCAAATAATTCCCTGGCTTTTTTGATCCGTAATCCATTGATTGCCACGCCTTTTGCCTTATTTTTACGAAGATGCATGTCGATCTTATAAGAAAGCTCATCCTTTTTTACCATCATTCGAATATGAGATTCTTCCTCTCCAAAACGAATGATTTCTTTGTCTTTACTTCCTTTATGTGATTTCGTTGTCCCACAAATATACACAGATTCCAGAATATTGGTTTTACCCTGCGCATTATCTCCATAAAAAATATTGGTTCCTTTATCAAAATCCAGCTGCAGATCCTGATAATTTCTGAAATTCTTAAGTTCTATCGATTCTATATACATAATTATCTGATGACTTTGATTTCCTGATCTTCAAAAGTGATCACATCACCTTCATAAACCTTACGGCCTCTTCGCTGGTCAACTTCACCATTTACCTGAACAAGACCATCCTGAATCGCATACTTTGCTTCCACTCCGTCTTCTACGACTCCGGCAAGTTTCAAAGCCTGTCCGAGTTTTATAAATTCATCTCTGATTTTGATTTCCAAATCATTCACCTCTTATCTGGACTGATTCTATTTTTATCTATTCTGATTCTGACTGATATTTACTGGCAGGATCAGATATGTGTAGTTTTCTTCATCATCTCTGATAAAACATGGTGCTTTCGGGTTCATCAGATACATATGAATTACTTCATCATCTATAACTTTCAAAGCATCGATCAGGAATTTCGGGTTGAATCCGATGAGAATATCTTTACCATCTTTTTCAATATCAATCTCTTCATTCATGGAACCCATAGCAGAATCGATTTTCAGTTCCATGCTGTTATCTTTGATCTCGATTACGATTGGTTTTTTGTCGCCTTCTCGTACCAGAAGTGTTGCTCGGTCAATACAGTCAAGGAATTCTTTTTTGTTTACGCTGACTTTTGTATCGTAATCACTGGAAAGCATCTGATCAATGCGGAAATATTCTCCTTCGATCAGTCTAGAAACAACCATAGTCTGGTCAAATTCAAACAGAATATGATTTTTTGTAAAATAGATACTTACCTGATCATCAATTTCACCGGACAGGATCTTGCTTATCTCACTTAATGTTTTTCCCGGAACAACGATCTTGCGATCTGAATATTCTTTTTTCAGAGGCATCTTCCGGATAGAGATACGATGACCATCCAGAGAAACAATTTTCAGACAATTATCTTTTATTTCAAATAATTCTCCAGTCATCAGGCGGTTATTTTCATTAACTGCAATGGAAAAGATTGTCTGACGAATCATTTCTTTCAAAGTAAACTGAGAAAGAGTCAGTGATTCATCTTTTTCAATAACCGGAAGATATGCAAAATCTTCGCCTGCTTTGCCCGGAATTGTAAATTTGGCTTTTTCACAGGTGATCGTAGCTACGAAGTTGCTGTCTGTGGTAATGGTTACATCATTATCCGGAAGTCTTCGAATGATTTCATAGAAGATTTTTGCATCAAGAGCAACCATACCTTTTTCTTCAATATGACCATCAACGATTGTTTCAATACCAAGTTCCATGTCATTGGTAGTAAATTTGATCTGATTTGTTGTTGCATCCATAAGAATACATTCAAGAATTGGCATTGTTGTTTTGGATGGTACAGCTTTCAAAGATATATTTACGCTTTTTAAAAGATTACTTTTGGAACAGATGATTTTCATGATGTGTATAACTCCCTTCCTGTTTCAGAATTGGCTTTATAAATAAAAATATATAAAGAAATCCGCCGTAGCCGCCTTAGGGGGGTGTGAATATGTGAAAAAGTCTTTCAAACCTTGAAAAACGGGGATTTCTTTACTGTATAACTCCGTGTATAAACGACTTTCAAAGTTAAAATTGTGTGTGGAAAAGTCTCTTAACCTTGTGGATTAATTTTTTTCCTTAACGTATCAATGGAGTTTTTGAGGTTATCATTTGTCTTTAATTCGTTCTCAATCTTCTCTATCCCGTGCATAACTGTGGTATGGTCACGGTCTCCCAGATTTTTGCCGATTGTTTTGAGCGAAGTATCTATAATATCACGGCACAGATACATTGCAATCTGTCGTGGCATAACGATTTTGGAGCTTCGTTTATTGCCGCAGAGATCTGCAACTGTTACGTGATAATGCTCAGCAACTACAGAAATAATGTAATCTGGAGTGATCACCTTCTGTTCATCCGGTGAAATAATGTCTTTTAATGCCTGTTCGGCAAGTTCCAGGGTTACTTCTTTCTTTTCCAGTTTGGAGCTGGCCATGACTTTGTTGAAAGCACCTTCCAGTTCTCGGATATTGGATTTGATATTTGTTGCGATATATTTGATGACTTCTTCGCTGATATTATAGCCTTCCAGTTCTTCTTTTTTATGAAGAATAGCCATTCGTGTTTCATAATCCGGAAGGGTGATATCTGCGATCAGCCCCCATTCGAATCTGGAACGGAAACGTTCTTCCAGGATTTCCATATCTTTTGGCGGTTTATCAGAAGATATGATGATCTGTTTTTTCGCACTGTGCAAACTGTTAAAGGTATGGAAAAATTCTTCCTGTGTAGATTCCTTTCCTATAATAAACTGAATATCATCGACAAGAAGAACATCGATGTTTCTGTATTTTTCACGGAATTTGGACATTGCTGAGTTGTTTCCGTTTCGGATCGTTTCAATCAGTTCATTGGTAAATTCTTCACTGGTAACATACAAAACTTTGCTGTTTTCATCGTGCTCAATAATATAATGAGCGATGGAATGCATAAGATGGGTTTTACCAAGGCCGGCACCTCCATAGATAAACAGTGGGTTGTATGTATCTCCCGGAGATTCAGCAACTGCAAGGGCTGCGGCCTGTGCAAATTTATTATTGTTACCGACGATAAAGGTATCAAAAATATATTTGGGATTGAGGTGAGCTTCTTCACAGCGACGGTCAATATCGGTAAGACCTGTTTCTGCTGCAGCATTAGTATAAGAAGAAACTTCTTTTTTGGGTGCCTCATCAGGAGATATGAATTTGACTTCGCATTCGTCCATGCCGGTTATTTCGCAAATAGTAACCTGAAGGAGAAGCTTATACTTCTTATTAAGAAGGTTTATTAAAACAACCTGTTCTGAAGGAACAAGAATCGTAATCACATTATCCTTGACATCATAGACTTTTAGCGGCTTCAGCCAGGTATTAAAGGCAACATCGCCTACATCGTAATCTGCTTTAACAGTCTGCAGAATTTTATCCCAATTTTCAATCACTTTATCCAT